>JBEKQR010000583.1:0-3261 GCA_049519515.1 Candidatus Korobacteraceae bacterium | reverse complement strand
CGGCCCCGGCGGGGGACCGCTTGGTTGCAACAATGGGGGTAATGGCGCCAGCTACGGCGGCAAGGGAAGCTTAGGAGGAATTTATAACCTCTCCTTTATCACGTATGGGTCTGCGTTGACGCCCACCGATTTGGGATCGGGTGGCTCTGGTGGCTGGGGCGTACCCGGATCCACAGGCGGCAATGGTGGCGGCTCCATTCGGTTGATCGTCAGCGGCACACTCACCAATGACGGTACTATTTCGGCGAATGGGACCCCTGGTGGGACCTCCGGCTCCGTCGCCGGGTCCGGTTCTGGCGGATCAATCTATGTAACTACCGGTACCCTCGCCGGCGGCGGTACCTTTACTGCCAATGGCGGCTCTAGTAGTGGCTATCCCGCGGGCGGTGGCGGCCGGGTTGCCATCTACTACAACACTAGTACGTTCACCGCATATACTGCAGCAGCTGCAAGCGGAGGAACAGGCGCGGGGGGCAACGCTGGCGATGGCACCGTGATGTTCTTTGACAACTCGCAGGCGAATCTTCGCCTCTATGCTTACAAATGGGCTGCGCTCGACCCGCTCGATCCGCATCCGATCACTACTTTTAATTCCATAACTGTCGACAACGGCGGTTTGCTGACGATCGGGGGTGGATCCAGCATTACCGTCACTGGCCTGCTAAAAGCCACCGGTAATTCCACAGTTCTCTTCCAGTCTCAAAACAATGCTGCACAGGTGGGTGGCCTATGGCAGGGTGTCGGGGTGTCAATCTCTGCTACGAATTTGCAAGTTGACGCAGGCTCTCATCTCAGCGCCGACGGCCAGGGATACGTCGGCAATCCCTGTGGCGGCGGCCTCCCGGGCGCCGGTCCCGGCGGGGGACCCTATGACTGTAACAATAATGGTGACGGCGGCAGCTACGGCGGCAAGGGTGGCGGAGCAAAGACGAATTTGATGATCACCTATGGTTCTGACTGGACACCCACCGATTTGGGGTCGGGCGGCTCTGGTGGTTGGGGTGTCCCGAATGGCCCCACAGGTGGCAATGGAGGCGGCGCCATTCGGTTGATCATCAGTGGAACGCTTACCGACAACGGTGTTATTTCGGCGAATGGGGACCCTGGTCCGGTTACCAGCTCTGGCGCCGGCGGCGGCTCTGGCGGATCAATTTATGTGACTACGGGCACGCTGGCGGGCAGTGGCACCTTTACTGCCAATGGCGGTTCTAGCGCCAGCTCTTTCGGTGGTGGCGGAGGCCGAGTTGCAGTCTATTACACCAACGCCAGCGGCTACACTGGCTTCGATACCTCAGCGGCGACCGGGGGCGCCGGCGGAACCAATGGCACGGTTCTATTTGCCGATCTTACTCACAGCCCTACTGATGATCTATACGTGTACGAGCAGTTCACGATCGCTCCCAGCACCGTTGCCACGTACAACTCCATCACGGTGGATAACGGCGGCACCTTGACGATTGGGGGCGGCGCGAACATCACCGTCTCCAGCAACCTGATTCTTACCGGCAATTCCACGCTGCTCCTCCAATCCAGCAACAATAGCGCTCAGGTAGGTGGTGCCTGGCAGGGCGCCGGCGTGACTATTTCTGTAGCCAACTTGCAAGTTGACGCAGGCTCTCATATCAGCGCCGACGGCCAGGGATACGTCGGTAGCGTCTGTTATAACCCGGGCGTCGGTCCCGGCGGGGGACCGCTTAACTGCAACAATAACGGCAACGGCGGAAGCTATGGCGGTAAGGGTGGCGGCGCAGATACGAATTCGATGATCACCTACGGTTCTGCCTGGGCGCCCACCGATTTGGGATCGGGCGGCTCTGGTGGTTGGGGTATCCCCGGCCCCACAGGTGGCAATGGGGGCGGCGCCATTCGGTTGATCATCAGTGGAACGCTTACCGACAACGGTGTTATTTCGGCGAATGGAGACCCTGGTCCGGTTACCAGCTCTGGCGCCGGCGGCGGCTCTGGCGGATCAATTTATGTGACTACGGGCACGCTTGCTGGCAGCGGCACCTTTACTGCCAATGGCGGCTCTAGCGCCAGCTCTTTCGGGGGTGGCGGAGGCCGAGTTGCAGTCTATTACTCAACCCTAAGCGGCTTCAATCCCAACCTGAGCACGGCTGATCCAGGCAGTGCGGGACAGGCAGGTTCAGTCGTGTTCGTGAAAAACCCTGATAACAACCTCCTAGTTCCCAGCGGCCGCCTGGTAATCAAACAGGATGAATCGGTAAGCTTCAAGAATGTAACCGTACAGAATGGATCTACGGTGATAATGAGTGGAGGGTCGACCCTGACCTCCGGCGGTACGTTGACCGTTACTGGCGCTTCGACCGTTCTCGTGCAAGCTAAGAATACTGCTCCCGTGGGCGGCCTCTGGGTGGGTGTGGGAGCAGGTATCTCCGCCATCAACGTTCAGATTGACGCAGGTTCCATCATCAGCGCCGACGGTCAAGGCTATCCAGGTTCGGGCTGTAGCGGCCCCGGCTCCGGCCCCGGCGGCGGGCCGTTATACTGCAATAACCAGGGAAATGGCGGCAGCTATGGCGGTATTGGCGGCGGCCCGAATCCCGCGCCCACCTACGGCTCCATACTCGCCCCCACCGATCTCGGCTCCGGCGGTTCCGGCGCTTATGGTGGCTTGACGGGCGGCACCGGAGGCGGTGCGATTCAGTTGGTAGTGTTGCAAACGTTGACGAACAACGGAACTGTCACTGCAAACGGCAACGGCGCTCCCGGAAATGCGGGTGGCGGTTCCGGGGGTTCTGTTTATGTAGTTACGGGCACACTCGCTGGCACGGGCGCCTTCACCGCGAACGGCGGTGCAACCGGTGCTCCGACAGGGGGCGGCGGTGGACGCATTGCCATCTGTTATAGCTCTGGCGGCTTCGGCGGCGGTTCGGTGAGCGCTAACGGCGGCACGGGGGCCGCCAATGGGACCGCTACATACTGCCTGCCGGCGGTCGTGACTACCAATCCGGCAGGGCTAAACTTCACCGTTGACGGCACTAGCTACAGCAGCGCGCAGACTTTCTATTGGAGCAACAGTTCGTCGCACACCATCGCAACCAGTTCTCCGCAGGGCGCGGGCGGCACGCGCAACGTATTCAGCAGCTGGTCGGACAGCGGAGCCATTTCGCATAGCGTGACAGCCACGGCGGGCGGGGGGGCAGCCACTTACACGGCAAACTTCACCACGCAGTATCTGCTGACTACGGCGGTAGCGCCGAGCGGCAGCGGAACGGTCGGGGCTTTGCCCAGCTCGGG
>JBEKQR010000582.1:0-3320 GCA_049519515.1 Candidatus Korobacteraceae bacterium | reverse complement strand
CGTGGGCGGCCGGGCTGGAGCTGATGAAGCGGCGGGCGTAGACGCCCCCCGGACAGCCGGTCTCTCACCCCAGCAAGCCAAAAGCAGGCTTGCTGGGGACCCCGGTCTGGAGACCAGCGCTACGTTCTTTGGGGCGTTAGGGTGGGGTATTTTCAGATCCCGCAACTCCTGCTCCACCAACTGCCTGATCTCATCGTACTTGGCGCCGGCAGGAACCAGGTTGTGACGCTCGAAGATGCGCCGCGTGTAGGCGTCCACCACGAATACCGGATGGTCTCCTGCATAGAGAAGGATCGAGTCGGCGGTCTCCGGTCCCACACCCTTTTGCCGCAGCAGCTCGTTGCGCAGCTTTTCCGTGGGCTCGGCCAGCATCCGCTCAAGCGCCAACTCCATATCAGGCAGGTGCCCCACCCTCGCGCCCTGCTTTCGGGCGCCAGGGTGGGTTACTTTAGATTCCACCGTAGCTCCGCTTCGTTCCGCGCCGGGGTCCTCAGCGGGCGTGTTATTGGGGGCGCTGGGGTGGTGGAAGGTGGGGCGCCCCCCGCTTCCATAGTTCTCCACGATGTACGCGGCCAAGTCCTTCAATCGCCGGCTCTTCTGCCGGAAGTAGCCGGCGGGCCGAAGCAGCGTTTCCAACTCGGCGCAATCCATCCGGCAGATGCCGGCCAGCGACAGCGCCCCGGCGGCCCGCAGGTTCCGCAAAGCCTGCTCCACGTTCTTCCAGGAGGTGTTTTGCGTCAAGATGGCGCCGGCCAGGACTTCGAACCTGGACTCCGCTGGCCACCAGTTCTGCGCTCCCCATATCTCCAGCAAGCGGCGATAAAAGCGGGCTGCCGCTCCCCGAGTTCTTTTGCGCTTTTTCGACGAGAAGTTCATGCCCCACCGATACTTGCGAGCCGCCTGCCAATATCTTAGCTGTTAAGTGGGAGAACCGCTCTGCGCAACGGATATCAGTGTAGTTTGGCTCCTAAGGGGAATTGCTTAGCAGATTTTGTTATCAATGCGGTGACAGGTGACTTTGGTTAATTGACAAATTCTGTCACTGCACCTACGATTCGCGCAACTCTGGTTTCGCCGCCGTGTGCGGCGAGCCTCGGCGGTGTGCTACGACCCGGGCTCCAATCACACGCCGCAGTTGTGTTTGCCGAGGTGAAACGGCGAGGTCCGCAATAAGCGCTGCAGTTGTGCTTGTTGGGGTGGCAAATAGGGAGAGTGTATGTCTCAGCGGCTGGCTGATTTACTTCTCAAGGAGAAGGCGATCAGCCCGGAGCAGTTGCAGCAGGCTCTACGGACGCAACGGGAAACCGGGGGGCGGCTGGGGAGTGCTCTGGTCAAGCAAGGCTTTTTGTCGCAAGCCGAGGTGACCAACTTCATTTCCCGCCAGTACGGCATTCCCGCTGTCGATCTCTCCTATTTTGAAATCGACTCCGCAGTCATCAAGCTCATTCCCTACGAAGTCGCCAAGCGCTACGAGATTCTTCCCCTGAGCCGGGTCGGGTCATCGCTGACCATTGCCATGGCCGATCCCACCAATGTCTTTGCCTTAGACGACATCAAGTTCATGACCGGCTACAACGTCGAGCCGGTGGTGGTGGCGGAGAACGAGATCGAGGAGGCGATTGAGCGCGCCTACAGCGCAAGGGGAGAAGACAATCTGGAATCGGTGATCGCCTCGTTGGACGGCGCCGAAGCCCATCTGGAACTCCAGGAAGAAGAAGCCGAGATGAACCTGGAGGATTTGGAGAAGGCGGCGGATCAGGCTCCCATCGTCCGGCTGGTGAACATGATCCTCACCGACGCCGTCAAGCGCGGTGCCAGCGACATCCACCTCGAGCCCTACGAGAAAGAGTACCGCGTCCGCTTCCGCATGGATGGCGTGCTGCAGACCATCATGTCCCCGCCGATGAAGGCCAAGGACGCCATCACCTCGCGCCTGAAGATCATGGCCAAGCTCGATATCAGCGAAAAGCGGCTGCCGCAGGACGGCCGCATCATGCTGAAAATGAATATCGACCGCAAGAAGAAGCAGCTTGATTTTCGCGTCAGCACCCTGCCCACCCTGTGGGGCGAAAAGGTCGTGCTGCGCCTGCTCGACAAGGAGAACCTGCGCCTCGATATGACCAAGCTGGGCTTCGAGCCGGAATCGCTGGAGAAATTTCAGCGCGCCATCCTGAAGCCCTACGGCATGGTACTGGTCACCGGCCCCACCGGTTCCGGCAAGACCAACACCCTGTACTCGGCCATTTCGCTGGTGAACAAGGTCGATACCAACATCATGACCGCCGAAGACCCGGTCGAGTTCCAGCTCGCCGGAGTCAACCAGGTGCAGATGAAGGAGCAGATCGGGCTGAACTTCGCCGCCGCTCTGCGCTCCTTCCTGCGCCAGGACCCCAATATCATCCTGGTGGGCGAGATCCGCGACTTTGAAACCGCCGAGATCGCCATCAAGGCGGCCCTCACCGGCCACCTTGTGCTCTCGACCTTGCACACCAACGGCGCACCCGAGACCATCAGCCGGCTGATGAACATGGGCATCGAGCCCTTCCTGGTGGCGACCTCGGTCCACCTCATCGCCGCCCAGCGCCTGGTGCGCCGCGTTTGCAAGGATTGCGCCGCCCCCGTCGAGGTGCCGATCGAGGCCCTGGTGCGCGCCGGCTACACCCCCGAGGAGGCGCGCCAGACAAAGGTCATGAAGGGACGCGGCTGCCCCACCTGCAACAATTCCGGCTACAAGGGCCGCGTCGCTCTCTATGAAGTCATGGAGATCGGCGAAGAGCTGCGCGAGTTGATCCTGGTGGGCGCTTCGGCCATGGAGCTTAAGAAAAAAGCCGTCGATAACGGAATGATTACCCTGCGGCGCAGCGGCCTGATCAAGGTGATGCAAGGGGTCACCACCATGGAGGAAGTGGCGCGTGAAACAGTCGTTTAGCGATTTAAGATTTTTGATTTCAGATTTCAGATTGCCGGACTGCGGGCGGGGTTTCGCCGTTAAATCAAAAATCAAAAGTCAAAAATCAAAAATCTTTTCAGGACCGGGCGCATGAACACCACCCTCGGCGATCTGCTGCGCAAGCTGAGCGAGATGAATGGCAGCGACCTGCACATCACCACCAATTCGCCGCCGCAGATCCGCGTGCATGGCGTTCTGCATCCGCTGGACATGCCGCCGCTGACCCCTTCGGAAACCAAGCAGTTGATCTACAGCGTGATGACCGACGCGCAGAAGCACCGCTACGAGGAGGACCTCGAAATCGACTTCTCCTTCGGCTTGAAGGGCCTGGCGCGTTTCCGCGCCAATTGCTTCAACCAGCGCGGCTCGA
>JBEKQR010000581.1:0-6212 GCA_049519515.1 Candidatus Korobacteraceae bacterium | reverse complement strand
AGGCAAAGAACGAATGGGTCAATGCCCAGATCAGGAAGCAACGGCACAAGGGGCAGGATGCATATGGGTAGAGCAGCGCGATCGGGAAGCGCAAACCTGGCAAGAAAGACGACGAGAGATATGGAAGTAAGAAAAAGATAACTATTGCTGCATATCACGCGTACGAGCGCGGTCGAGCGTAGGCGCATCACTATCAACAGAATGCCACCGCAGCATTGGTGACGCTAGAGCTTATTGGCAGGTGGCTATATTACGGGCTGCTTGACGATTGCCGCGAAGGCGACACGTCGCCGCACTCAGCTGGCCATCGATTGCACCAGTATCAGCCGCGATCCGCCAGAAGAGTTATCCCGTTCGGCCCGGTCTCCCTCGCTTAGAATGATTGCGTTCTTCGGAAAGGCTCTTGTTACCGCTCTGGCTGTAATGGCACGAAGCTCTTCCGTGCCAAGCACAAACCATGACGCCCTTTTTTCCTTGTTGCTGACCACGATGATCCTTCCCAATACGCGTTATTGAGTTGATTTCTCCGTTACCAGATTGCGAGACAAACCTTAGCACCGCCGCTCGCGGAAGTGAAGGGTGCGAATTCCGGGTGGATCGTTTGCGGGTCCAGGGGTAACTAGGTCGTTCTACTAGGGAAAGCCCCTGATGCAAACCCCGGCGGTCGGTCAATCGATAGACCGCTGTAATCTAATGAAAACGATCACTTGTGGCAGAGTGGCGTAGCAACCGAAGGGTTTGTAAACGAATTTGTACCGGTCAAAACTTCAAGAATCCATCAGGTTTAAACAATCTGGTTGCCGTATCCTGTTGATTCTTAATGGGCAGCTCTGGGCAGAGCTCCTTATTCCACTTGCGGAATCTGGTTCGGGACTAGGGAATCTACCCAAAACTCCGGTAATAATATACTTCACTGACTTTTGGGGTAGAATAGCGAAAAAGGGGGCAGTGGGGGCGACAGAAAGGGCGACTTGATGGATACAGAAGATTCGCTTGTTTTCTCTGAGCTACTAAACGCCTACAAGCGTTTATGGGTCAAACATCAAGAATTCAAGTATTTGAACGAGCATCCGGGGGCTGATCCCGAAGCGGTGCATGGGGAGTTTTTTGACAGTGCCGACCGTCTTTTCCGGCCTCTAATCGAAGCGTTGCTTGCTCGGCAGCCTCTTCAAGTCGCGCTTCGAGCTGTTGTATTAGAAATTGAGCACCTTGAAGTTCGCTGAAAGTAGGTTCTTGCATCGCGCACCCATCCTGTGATATTTGAGATGTGCGCGACATCTGCCCGGACTGGCATCCGGGCTTTTCTATTTGTACGTCTTTTCTCGCAGTTCCTTCAATTCCTTTCTGATATTTCGGAGATGATCCTCAAACCGGATAACGACAAAGAGTAGCATAATCAGAAAGGCGTAAAACTCAGGCCGTGAAATCATCAAGGCCGTCCTCCCCGCTGGAATGACTGTTTGGAAATATAGTTACGATGCCATTCCCGGCGTATTTGTTCTGCTTTAACGTCTGAGCGGTCGAGAGAGATTGCCGTGCGCAACGCCTCGCGCTCATAGGTCAAAGCGTCCATCCAGTGAGGGTCTGGATGCTTGGAAAAATCGCTAAATGATTCCTTCGCGATCTCGTTCATCGGCACGTTTCGGAACTTCAATCGCGACATTGCGAAGCAAGTCCAAGCAAGCAGATCAGCACACTGAAGCCCCGGTACATCTTTCCTCTTTCTGAACGAATAATGCCCCTCGAATCTTCCGGGGTAGATGCTCTCGAATTGAGCCATAAGCATCTCTATCTCTTTTCTGTCCCTGCCTTCCGCGTGGTCAAATACAAACTCGAAGGGCGCAGAAATATTTCTCTCGCGATGCCAATGGACCATCTGGTTAAGAAGAGTCCTAAATGCCCAAGTGTAATGGTTATCCCCTCCCACTTCGAGCCATTCTGCCGGAGCTAAGGAATCGAAATCCTCTTTGTGAATTGTGAAGGAAAATGCTTTAGATGAATGTTGTTTTGTGATTTGTCGTGCGCGGCTGAATACCTTTCTGACTTTTTCCTGAGTCCATCCGGGATAAGATTTTGGATTCAGCGCCGCGCACTCCGATGCGTGGAAATCAGCGAATTCGTATTTGTCAGTAAAGGATTTCCAACTACTATCAAGAGCGCGGATTCTGAGAGCGGGTATGATGAGCGCACCTGAGACGGCAATTTGCTGTGCAGGAGACGTTCCGCTGTCATCAACATATACGGTGAACATTACAAGATTCCTATCAGCCCACCGATTTCCGAAAGCGCTCACAAGCGAGTGCCACATTAGAGAGTATTGACTCGGGCACACCACTGGTATACCCTCTCTTTCTAGTGAGAGGGCACACCATGAAACTCCCCGCAAACCCCGCCAAGAGTGATACGGGAGAGTTCGCCCGGTTCAAGAACTTTATGCAGCGTCTAGTTGCCGTTCCCCATTCGGAGATCAAGGCTAAACTGGACGCCGAGAAAGCCGCGAAGATGCGGAAGTCTAAACGCACTTCCGCTTCCCGCGCTTCCCACGATACGGATTAGTTAGTCGTTTCTCCCACCTTGCCAGTCAGTTCCGCATAAGTGAGCCGCTTCCCAACGATCTGCGACATCGCCAAAAAGAAGCGATCAGAGTCATTCAGGGGATTATCGCGAGTCGCACGGTTATTGTAGCGAAACACCTGTTCGTCAACATAACGGAACACATGATATGGCTCAATGGCGACGTAAGTTCCATTTAGGCCACGTTTCAACAAACTCCAGAAGTTCTCCAGCCCGTTAGTGTGGACTCGACCTTTAACGTAAGTTTCCATGTGGTTCACGATCTCATGGACGTACTTTTCCGCCAAACCGTCATACGACCTTTGCTCGTCAGTATAGACGGATGAGCCTTGCTCAACGGTATCCAATATCTGAGTTTGCAGGGTATTGCGCTTGAGATCGGGAATCACGGTTGCGCGGACTTTGCGCTCATTGCGGTCCAGAATTCCCATTACGGCAGTTTTGCCGGGATATATCCGCGCTCCATGCTGCTCACTGCGAATCTGATTCAAACGTAGTTTGCGGCTCTTGTGCATGTTCTTGCCCTTGCCGCCAATAAAGGTTTCATCGGCTTCAAACTCACTGCCAGGACCGCCCATCTTCGCAAATGATCCGCTCTGCATCGCAAGCCGAATCCGATGCAGCATAAACCACGCGGTTTTCTGAGTTACGCCGAGAGCGCGGGAAATCTCGTAAGAGCTAACGCCGTTCTTATCGTTGCAGAGCATCCACACTGCGGGAAGCCACTTCTCAAGGGCAATCGGAGAATCCTCAAACACGGTTCCCACCTTGAGCGAAAACTTCTGCCGGGGATGTTTCTCGTTGCACTTGTAGAGTCGGGCATTGGCGAGATAGGTGATCTTCTCAGAGCCACACGCGGGACAGCGGACCTTGCCGTCAAGCCAGCGTACTTCAATCATGAACTCGCGGCAGTTATCAAAGTCGGTGAAGAACTGGATGGCTTCTTGCAGAGTCTTAGGAACTTTCATCGCGCCTTACTCCTGCTCACACATGCAGAGTAGCGCAATCTTTTCAGTCAGTCAAGTATATTGTTACCAAAACTCCTCCCTTAAAATCAATAAGTTACAGCGACAGGTTGTTGAACTTGGCGGATTCGTGAGGAAATCGTGCCTTCGGCGCGACTCGCTGATTTCACGTATGCCTTTGTTTTCATAAGGTTGTGGTCGTTCGAGACCTCGGCCGACCACCTGGGTTTGCACCAGGGGCTTCCCCGTCATTGCGCGTTCCGAGTCGCCGACGTTTGTCCGGGACCTCATCTGTCACTTCCCGGAACGCGGTTTCCGGACAGCAGCCTGCGACGCTGGCCAACTGGCGTAAAGGAAATCTATTGTTCGTAACTGCTTTGTATTGTCGACATGAAGGAACCCAAGCAAGCGCTAACCCCACGGGGCTTGGATCTTTCCCACCCATGGGCAAACCAGAGTTATCTGCCGGCTGACACAGGTGGTAATGGCTCCATCGCACCGACCGAGACCCGGGTGCGGTGCGTAAAATTCCAAATGTTGCCGTTCCGGGAGATCGGGTGACAGTTGCCTTTGTGGACGTATGCCAGCGAGCGGAAGCCGTTCCATTTGACCTCGAGAATCCATTCTGGATGGCAAAATGGGAAATCCAGAAGTGCGGCATCTAGGCGGTTTTGTGTTCGCCGATGCAATTTTGGATTGCAAAATCGCTTCCGCGCAGTAGAATTGCAGCGATTCAGAGCTGAAAAAAAGAATGAAAGTTGCCGTCGCAATCGCGTCAGACAATGCCTTGCCAACGGCTTTCGTAGTCTTCCGGGGAATCGAAGAAAGTATTCGCAAGGCCGCTGCAATGGGTCGAAATGCTACCCAGGCCCGATCCAGATTCGGCCGCGAAACAGGCAATATCGTGCTTGAGGAAATTTATTCCAGCTTGAGCATCCTGGGTAAAAGGAGAACGGATAGCCATGGCAGAGGAAGTCTGGATAGGCAGCGACCACGGTGGATATGAGTTGAAGTTGCAGATCGTCGACTATCTTGGCAAGAAAGACATTCCGGTACACGACGTGGGGTGCAATTCCACGGATATTGTTCGCTATCCTTACTACGCGGCGGAAGTCGCCAGCGCCGTCTCCACAGGGAAGGCGACGAGAGGTGTTTTGGTCTGTTCTACCGGAATTGGAATGAGCATCATCGCCAACAAATTTGCTGGTATTCGGGCGGCGCTGTGCACCAGCACCTACATGGCGAAGATGACTCGCGCTCACAACAATTCGAACATCCTTTGTCTGGGCGGGAAAATCACGGGCGTATTAGAGGCCCTGGATATTCTGGAGATGTGGCTGACAGCGTCTTATGAGGGTGGGCGGCACTCGATCTCCCTAGGTCTTATTCGGGAAGCCGAAGAAGCGATCCGCAGTGAGGGAGCATGGCAACCGAGTGGGCCCAGATTGTAATGAGGATTTACGGAAAACTGCGGTTAAAAAGAAGGCAGGAAACTGAGTAACTAGAGTCAGGTGTGAGGAGCAAAAAATAAACTGGAGAGTGTTATGAGAAAGGTAACCGTCGTCGTTGCGTTGCTGCTTGGATTGAGCACGCTTGTGTTAATGGCAGGCTGCAGCAGCAGTACTCAGCCGGCCCAACAAAAGAAGAAACTTATCATTGGTTTTTCCCAGGTTGGTGCGGAAACCGAATGGCGCGTTGCCATGTCTAGAATCTTGAAGGATGAATTCGCGAAGCAACCTGACATGGAACTGATTTTCTCGGACGCGCAGCAGAAGCAAGAAAACCAATTGAAGGCGATCCGAACCTTCATCCAGCAGAAGGTTGATTTCATCGTCTTTGCTCCGGTCGTCCAAACCGGCTGGGACACCGTCCTTGCAGAAGTAAAAGATGCCAAAATTCCGGTTATCGTCATAAATAGGGCCCTTAAGACAAGCGTTGGGAAACCAGAAGATTTCATGGTGACCTTCATCGGCCCTGACAACTTGGATGCTGGGAGGAAGGCAGCCGGATTTCTGGTCGACAGGTTTAAAAATGCCCCCGGGACTATCAATGTTGTTCAATTGGAAGGCACCGTAGGTGCTTCTACGGCAGTGGAGAGAAGGGTTGGCTTCGCGGAGGTCATTCAGGGACAGAATAAGCTGAAGATTGCGAAATCGCAATCGGGAGACTATACAAGGGCCAAGGGGAAAGAAGTCATGGAGGCTTTTCTGAAGTCGGCCAAAGCAGACCGCTTGAAGATCGATGCCCTGTTTTCCCAATCCGATGATATGGGAATCGGTGCGATGCAAGCGATCGAAGAGGCTGGCCTGAAGCCGGGCAAAGACATCGTGATTGTTTCGATTGATGGAGTAAAAGGAGCGTTCGAAGCCATGATTGCGGGTAAACTGGCAGCAACGGTCGAGAACCCCGTGGATTATTCGGCAGCGCTCATGAAAGTCATCAGAGACTATCAGGCAAAAAAGGAAATCCCCAAGTGGGTGAAGCTTGAGTTCAAACTCTACCCGGCGGAAGTCGCGGCCAAGGAACTTCCCAACCGGGTCTATTGATTGCAGCTTCCATCGATAGGCGACCATTCCGTGGTCAGGGCTCCCTGGGAGAGTAGGTCCTGATCACGAGGGTGGCGCTGTTTTGACATCTTAAGCGGGGGCGGTGTGACTATGGGCGCGGATGATG
>JBEKQR010000580.1:0-9533 GCA_049519515.1 Candidatus Korobacteraceae bacterium | reverse complement strand
ACATCCCACCAACTGCCGCCGCGCGAAGGAATGAATTTCTGGTGCATCTCGTCGGCTATGGCCGTCAGCGCGGTTCCCGCCAGCGCCAGCAGCGCCCATTGAAATCGCCAGAGAAAACGGAAGACGTGCTCGCGCGGCAAGCTTGACACCCGCGACGTGCGCCAGTCGTAATACCCGGCGAGCGCGCGGTAGGTTCCGCGGCAGGCGCGCAAGAGCAGGAAACTCAAGAAGCCGTATCCCACCACGTGGCCGCACTTGCGCAGGGAGCCGTTAATCAGGTCGAGCTGTTCGGCCGGCAGATGGATGGAAAACAGCCCCAGAAAAACGGAGAGCATGTGGCCGGTGTGAGCGCCGGAAAAGGAATCAGTCGATTCCACGGAAATGAGCGCCAGCATGATGATCGCCGGAACCCAGTAAACGAGAAAGGATCGAGTCCTTAAATGCATTTCAGATTTTTGATTTTTGATTTCAGATTTGATGATCTGCGATTGAAACTATTCCCCGTTACTACACTGCTCAGATTAGAGCTTGTTTCAAAAATAGTGATTTGAAGGGGCGTGGCTTCAGCCACGCCGTCCAGAGCCAACAAAAATGCGGGCTTTAGCCTCTGAGGGAACACGCCTTATTCCCGGTAATGTTTTTGAAACAAGCTCTAGTAATTACTGTAAGCCCTGAATTTTCCCGATGTCATGCTGAGCGGCTGCGCCAGGAGACGCGAAGCATCCCAGAGAACTGTCCCACTCCGCGCCGTGCGGAGCTTTCTATAAAAACCTTCAACTACATTTTGCTACAAGCCGTAATGGGATGCTTCGGTCCGCCACCCCGGCAAACGCAACTGCAGCGTTTGCTGGGGACCCCGGCGGTCCCTCAGCATGACAGATAGAAAACGGATACGGTTAGAGCGGTTCCTTAGTAGTTATATCCGGAATACGGGCTGGTGAAGTAATCTCGAATGGCCTGGCGAAGTCTCTGTGAACACAACTGCATGCCGAGAGCCTATTCGAACGATCTGCGCTGCAAAATTCTGCAGGTGTACGAACGCGCTGAGATGGGATTGGAGCAGCTGGCGGGACAGTTTGGAGTCAGCTATGGCTTCACCAAAAAGATTCGGCGCCAGCAGTTGCAGTCTGGACAGATGGAACGCCCGCCGCAGTTGCGTCACGGTCCGGTGAGCCGGGCCACGCCGGCAGTGCAACAGCAGTTGCGCAGCCAGTTGCAGCGCCAGCCCGACCTAACCTTGGCCGAGCTGGGGCAGCGCTTGCAACAAACCACCCAGGTTCGGCTGAGCAAGACACGGCTTGGGGTAGTGTTGCAGCGCCTGGGGTTGGGGCGCAAAAAAAATCCCTTCATGCGCAAGAACGTGACAGTGAAGCCAGTCAGCAGCAGCGGCAAGAGTTCCTCACCCAGGTCAGCCAAATCGCGCCGGAACGGCTGATGTTTCTGGACGAGAGTGGCTTCACTACGCAGCTGACGCGACTGTGGGGACGGGCGCCGAGCGGCGCGCGGATTGCCGAAGCAACTCCCCAAGGGCACTGGAAGGTGCTGACCCTGATTGGCACCATCAACCTGTGCGGCCTGGTGGCCGCCATGACCATCGCAGAGCCCACCGACGGCGATGTTTTCCTGGCTTACCTGGAACAAGTCTTGTGTCCCAAGCTGCGGCCTGGCGATGTCGTGGTTCTGGACAACTTATCGGCGCACAAAGTACAGGGAGTGCGAGAGCGCATTGCCGCAGCCGGTGCCAGACTGCTTTACGCACCGCCGAGGGTTTGGAAGAAGCGGTTGCCGAAGCCCTAAAGACCATCACCGCAGCCAACGCCTTAGCCTGGTTCGCCCACTGTGGCTATCGGATACAGCTACTGTGAAATCGCTCTAGCTTTTGCGCCCGCTGGGTGGGAATCCATCCCATCTGGAGCCATTGACGATGGGCTCAAGCCGCTGAGGGAGTTGGTTTTCTCTCTGAAAACTATTTATTGAACCAGCCCCAGCTTTTGCTTTACTTCGCGCCGGACATTTGATATTTTTACTCGCCACAATCAGAGGCAAATTTTCAATTAATAGAATGGGGGTAAGATCATGCGCAAGTGGTTTGCTCTTGCTGTGCTCGGGCTTGCCGTCGGGATGATGGTGAGCGTGCTGGCCTGCCAGCAGTCGAAAACGGTCAAGATTGGCTTTACCCCGCCCGTCACCGGCGCTTCGGCGGCCGAGGGCGCGCTGCAGATCAAAGCCATCAAACTTGCCCTGAAACAGATCAATGCCGCCGGCGGGGTGAACGGCAAGCAGATCGATCTGGTCATCGTAGACAACCAGTCAACCAATCCCGGCGCCCTGACCGCGCTGCAGAAGGCGGTGGAGCAGGAGAAGGTGGTAGCGCTGGTCGGCTCCGTCAAGAGCACCCAGATTCAAGCCATGTCGGACGCCATCAAAAACTACGGCATCCCCACCATGATCGGCGGGACAAATGCCACCCTGACCAAGCAGGGCAACCCCTGGCTGTTCCGGGTGCGGCCGGATGATTCCATCGCCGCGGCCGCCATGGTCAAGTACATCAAGGAAGACACCAAATACACGAAGGTCGGCATCCTGCACGATGCCGATGCCTTCGGCACCGGCGGCGCCGATCTGGTCGAGAAGGGCGCGAAGGCCGCCGGCCTGACGGTGGTGAGGCGGGAAAAGTACACGACCAAGGATAAGGACTACACCGCGCAGCTCCTCTCGCTGAAGAACGCCGGGGCCGAAATCGTGGTCCTGTACGGCACCAACCCCGAGGACGCGGCCATCATCCAGCGGCAGTACCGCCAGCTCGGCTCACCTTTCAAATACCTCGGCTCACCCTCCAGCCAGATGAGGGATTGCCTGAACCTATCGCGGGAAGCGGCCGAAGGCATCCTCGCGGTTGCCGACTTCGTGCCCGGCCAGAGCGAGGTGAACAAGAAATACGCTGACGACTACAGGAAGGAATACAACGAGGAGTATGACACCACCTCGGCCTGGACCTACGATGGCCTGAAGATCCTGGTGAGCGCCATCAACAAGGCTGGTGACGATCACGGTAAGATTCGCGACGCCATCCTGGCCACCAAGGGATACCAAGGCGTTCTGGGGACGTTTTCTTTCACGCCCAACGGCGATGGTCTGAGCGAGGTGAGCGTCGTCCAGGTCGAGAACGGGAAACCCAAGCTCCTCAAGGTGGTCAAGGTAGGGCCCAGTTAAAACCCTCCCGCTTTCATGATGCGAGTCCCCATCAAGCGCCGGGATTGCGTTTGATGGGGCGGAGGAGGCACGGGCCCCGCGCGGGTCCCCGGCAGACGCGTCGTTGCCTCGGCCGGGGTGAGTTATCACTTCTGGCCGCGCGCATCCGGAGGTTTCTGCATGGACGTTTCTACCAATCTGCAAATGGTGACCACCGGGTTGGCCATGGGCTCCATATACGCGCTGGCTGCCCTGGGCTTCGTCCTGATCTTCAACGCGGTTGGGGTCGTGAATTTCGCCCAGGGAGAGTTTGTCATGGTCCCGGCCTTCGTGGCCGTGTGGCTCATGGACATGCTGAAGGTCCCGTTTCCCTTCGCGTACCTGATCACCGTTGTTTTCATGGGGCTATTCGGGATCGTCTTCCAGCGCATTGTCTACTATCCCCTGCGACATCGCACGTTTCTCCCGGTCATCATCGCCACCATCGGTGTCTCCATCTTCCTCAAGAACGGGGCGCAGATGGTCTTCGGGGCCGAGCCGCTGCTCATGCATCGCCCGACTTCTCCGCAGGTCCTGAACCTGGCTGGCGTTTTCGTGGACCCGCAGTACATCGTAATCATCCTGGCCACCGTTGCCCTCCTGCTGTTTCAGTATTTCTTCTTTGAAAAGACATCTCTGGGCAAGAAGATGCAGGCGACAGCCCAGGACAAGGAGATGGCGCGGCTGCTCGGCATTCGCGTGGCAAAGATGATCGCCATCACCTTTGCCTACAGTTCCATCCTGGGGGCGGCAGCGGGCATTCTGATCGGCCCGATCTTTTACGTAACCAAAGAGATGGGCGCCATGTTGGGACTCAAGGCGTTCTGCTCCACCATCGTAGGAGGTTTCGGGAGCGTGCCCGGGGCGATCCTTGGGGGAATTTTCCTTGGGGTAGTCGAGGTCTTCGCTGCCTACTACATCTCCAGCGCCTACCGCGACGCGTTTGCCTTCATTCTCCTGATCCTTGTCCTGCTCTTCCGCCCGCAGGGGTTCTTCGGCGAGAAGATCGCCGAGAAGGCATAGAGGGGTGCGGCCATGAGTCCACGCGCGGCCCGCCCGCTCCTGATCGCCATTCTTGCTTTGGCCGTCCTGGTCTTCCCATGGGCAGTGGACAGCAGCTACTGGCTCAACCTGGTGAATCTGGCGATCGGCTTCTCCGTGGCCTGCCTGGGGCTGAACATCGTCCTGGGTTACGGGGGGCAGCTTTCCCTGGCGCAGGCTGCCTTCTGGGGCGTGGGAGCCTACACCTCGACACTGCTCACCGTCAATTTCGGGATGTCGGCCTGGCTGGGCATGGTCGCCGCGTTTATTGTGGCGGCCCTCTTTGGGGTGCTGCTGGGCATTCCTACGCTGAAGCTCTCAGGCCACTATCTGGCGATGGCCACCATCGGCTTCGGGGTTATCCTGCAGATCATCCTGATCAACGCCACTTGGCTCACCGGCGGGTCCGACGGCATCCCCAAGATCCCGTCGCCCTGGATCGGTCCCTACGAACTGAAGGATCCCAAGACCTTCTTCTATGTGGCAGCCGTTTCCTTGATCATGTTCACCTGGGCGTCGATTCGGCTGAAGAACTCCCGCGTCGGGCGCGCCTTTCTGGCGATCCGGGAGAATGAGATGGCGGCTGAGACGGCGGGGGTGGATTCCACCTATTACAAAATCACGGCCTTCGCCCTGTCTGCCGGCTATGGCGGGCTTGGAGGATGGTTGTTTGCCCACAGCGGCTCGCATTACATCAGCCCCGATACGTTCTCTTTCGACCAGTCGGTCATGTTCCTGGCCATGATGGTGCTCGGGGGCAACGGCTCGGCCGTGGGGTCCATTGTGGGTGCGGCCCTGCTTACCCTCATGCCGGAGGTCCTGCGGTTCCTAAGGGACTATTACATGATGGTCTATGCGGGGGGCATCGTGGCCGTGATGATTTTCATGCCGGGCGGGATCGCCGGCCTGGTGCGGGGCCTGCCCGTCAGCCAGCGGCTGCGGAGCTGGTGGACCTCCGGCTCGGCTATGGCGCGCGACGTGGCGGCGGAGCTGAAGGATCGTTATGCAAGCACGGACCGCCCCGCGCCAAATATCGGCGGGGCCGGGAGCGACGGGACACTGCTTGCCGTCAGAGGACTGGCTAAGCACTTTGGCGGCTTGAAGGCGGTGGACGGCGTGGACATGGATGTCCGCCAGGGCGAAATCCAGGCGCTCATCGGACCCAACGGTTCGGGCAAGACCACCATCCTCAACATGCTGAGTGGCCTGTACGTCCCCACTGCCGGGGAGATCCTTCTGGATGGCATGACCGTCAGCGGCCGAAAGCCCCACGTCATCACTGCCCACGGGGTAGCGCGGACGTTCCAGAATATCCGCCTGTTCGGTGAATTGACGGTGCTGGACAACGTCCTGATTGGCCAGCACAGCCGCTCCCGGGCGGGGCTGGTAAGAAGCATCCTGCAGCCGGCCTCGCAGCAGGCCGAAGAGACGGCTATGCGCCAAAAGGCCTTGCAGGCGCTGGCGTTCGTCGGCCTGCACGGAAAAGAGCTCGCCGAGGCCAAGAGCCTTCCTTACGGGCAACAGCGGCTGCTGGAACTGGCGCGCGCCCTGGTCTCCGACCCCAAGCTCCTCCTGCTGGACGAGCCGGCCGCCGGCCTCAACTCGGCCGAGACAGAGACGCTGGTGGATCTGCTCTTCCACATCAGGAATCGCGGCATCACGATCCTGCTGGTCGAACACGACATGAGCCTGGTGATGAACGTCTCCGACCACATCACGGTCCTGAATTTCGGCAAGAAGATCGCCGAAGGCCCTGCCGAAGCTATCGAGAAGAACCAGGAGGTGATCGACGCTTACCTGGGAACGGAAGTGGGCAATGCCCTGGGAACGGAGGTGGGCAATGCTTAGGGTTGCCGGAATTGAGACCTGGTATGGCGCCATCCAGGCGCTCAGGGGCGTCTCGCTGGAGGTGAAGCAGGGAGAGATCGTCGCTCTGCTCGGAGCCAACGGCGCCGGCAAGAGCACCACCATCAAGACCATCACCGGGATGCTGAAACCGGCCCACGGCAAGATTGAGTTTCTAGGGCGGGACATCACCGGGATGGAAGCTGAAGACATCGCCGAGGCCGGAATCGCTTGCGTCCCCGAGGGGCGGCGCATCTTCCCGGGCCTCAGCGTCCTGGACAACCTGATGCTGGGGGCCACGCCGCGTAAGAAGCCCTCCAAAGCCGATCTGGACCGAGACCTGGAGCGAGTGTTTCAACTGTTCCCCATCCTGAAGGAATTCAAAGACCGCCTTGGCTGGCAGCTCTCGGGCGGTCAGCAGCAGATGCTGGCCATCGGCCGAGGCCTCATGTCCGGGGCCAAGCTTCTGCTCCTGGACGAGCCCTCCCTGGGACTGGCGCCGGTGCTGGTACAAGAGGTCTTTCGCGTCATCAAGGAGATCAACACGGCCGGGACCACCATACTGCTGGTCGAACAGAACGCCCGCATGGCGCTGCTCATCGCCCATCGCGGGTACGTCCTGGAGACCGGCCGGATGACCTTGACCGACACGTCGGCGCGTCTGTTGGCCAATGAAGACATGAAGGCGCACTACCTGGGTGCTCACGCCCATGTCAGGGAGGCCCGCCAGCGGCGCAGCGAGGTAAGCAGACCACCTATTGTTCCCCGGTAGGTCTGTGACCGGCTGATAACGTACCTTGTCCTGGGTGGAGGCGTGGGCTTCAGTCCGAGTGGCGCCGCTCTGATGTAGCGCTGGCCCCGCTCAGCGGGGCCGGCGCTGCCTTGCGCCCGGGGACACTAGCGTTTATTCGTATACTCTCCGCGCATTAATGATGTGGCACGGTCGGTGAACTGTTGAAGGTAAACGTTTACAGAGGAAAATCAAGCGAGAATGAAAATCGCCATTAAGGAGACAACCGTGAGCAACAAATGGGAATTGCACCACTTGGATGGTGCCAAAGCGCGCGCGCTCCGGCCCGAAGCGCTTTTCGATCTCACCGGCAAGGTGGCGATCGTGACAGGAGCCGGCGGCGGGATAGGTTCATGGTTGTCCGCCGGGCTGGCCGCTGCCGGGGCGAACGTGCTGCTGACCGATCATCCAAAGGCATCGATGACGGCAACGGCCGATGCGATCAAGGCGGCGGGCGGCCGTTGCGAGGAATTCTCGATGGATCTGTTGGCTCCCGAGGCGGTTGACGCCATCGTCGAGGCCGCCCGCGCCCGCTTCGGCCGGCTGGACATTCTGGTCAACAACGCCGGGGTCAATCGGCGGGAGCGGATATTCGACGTCTCGCGGGAATCATGGGATCTTATTTCGACCATCAACCTGAGAATTCCCTATGAACTGTCGCGAGCCGCGGCACGGGTGATGGCCAAAGGCGACGGCGGTTCGATCATCCATCTCGGTTCGATGAACAACGCCATCGGCCTCGCGGGCGTCTCCGTCTACGGAGCGCACAAGGCGGCACTGTGTCAGCTGGCGAAGTCGATGTCGGTGGAATGGGCGGAACACAAGATCCGTGTCAATGCGATTTGTCCAGCCTTCGTGCTGACGCCTCTGACAACCTCCGTCTGGGCCGATCCGGTCCGCGAAAAATGGATACTCGACCGAACCTTGTGGAAGCGGCCCAGTTACCCGGACGACCTGGTCGGGTTGTGCCTTCTGCTGGCGTCGAATGCCGGTTGCTTTATCACCGGCCAGGCGATGTACGTCGATGGTGGCTGGCTCGCCGGAACACCCTGGGACAAGTCCGAGTAAAAAGCTCTAATTCAGCCGCAAATCCCGGCCAGCTGCGCCGTCGGCTTGCGAACCTGCCTTGGACTTTTGGATTGCAAAAGCGGCCCCAAGGTTGAAGTACCCCTTTTCTCGGCTTCCGGGCCGGCAAGCGCCAATCGTTCCTCCTTGTGGCCAGGATCCTGTCGAGTTCTTCCGGTGATTTCATCTCCCCTCGGGTCCCGATGATATTCAGTTTCCGATTAGGGGTGTCGAATTCAATCACATCACCATTCTTGACGAGCGCGATCGGTCCGCCATCCGCGGCCTCCGGTGAAACGTGCCCGATGCATGGTCCGCTAGTGGCGCCGGATAGAGGCGGAGTTTTACCAGGCGCGTCATCGCCAGGGCGAGATCAACTACCTCAAGCGCAGCCGCCAACCACGGCTTCGAAATCTTCCAGGCTGTTGCGGCTTAAAGCGAGAGTTTCTGGATAGGGGCGTTCACTCCATGTCTCATTTTTGGGATTCAGTCCGGGTTGTGATTCTACAGAGTTCCCGAATACTTTTTGGCTTTTTTGAGGGCCCACACTCCTGCGCTGCTGAACCTTTGCCTGGTAATATGTGGCCAATGTCCCCTAGAACAAGCGGTTGTCCAGAGTAGTAGAGGTGCCCGGTAATGTCCCCTTTCAGAGCTGAAACATCCACCACCTCGATCCCGGCATCCCGGCTTATATAATGAGTATTCTTCGAATCCCCCAGCCTTGGATAATCCCCATGAAGTTTGCGTGAGGCTTTAAGAGCTTTATCATGGTTCGAGACATAAATAGTTTTTCCATCAAATGTCCGAAGTGAACGAACCATATCCTCGAACACTCCGGAGTCGATGTCCGGCGCTGCAAGAAGCAGCTGCCCGAATTCCGGAGGGTTCGGCATGCTGTAGAGCGCGTGGATAAGCGCTCTGGAGCCCATGCTGTGTGCCAGGATGTGGAGGTGCTTTTCCGGGACATGCTGTCCGAGTTGTGCAATGAAATCTCGCAAGTGCGGTATCGTCCATTCGTTATTTTCCTGGTCGTAGTAATAGTGAAGAAGCTTTCCTGCCGATGGCCATGAATATGCAACGACGACTCCATCGAATCCGGTGCCGATCCGTAATACTGCGGCTTTTTCAGTAGCCGAAGCTAAGTCGACATTGAACCCGTGCACAAACAACAGCACCTGCTGTGTTTTCGATTCATGCACTGCCGCCTCTAAGTGAGCGAAAAATGCATCCTGATTTGAAAATATCTCCTGGCTTGGTGAGCACGACCGAAGCGCATCGGGCGCGGTGGTGGTGGCTTGCAAGCACCGCCGGCCATAGGTGAGGCCCTTTTCCGACCGGGTAGCCTCGAAACGACGCTGGGTTTCCGAATCGCAGTCGGCTGGGCATGAGCGGTCTGTAGCGAAGAAAACTTGTACTGTATCCCCGAGGGATGCCGGGGGAGGCACGTGGACTCTCTGAGCATTCTGAGCGCACCCTGCGCACACCAAGACGGCAAGCACCATGATCGCTGATAACGAAATCCATCGTTGAATCACGCTCTTCCTCTCTCACGCCTTATCAG
>JBEKQR010000579.1:0-5499 GCA_049519515.1 Candidatus Korobacteraceae bacterium | reverse complement strand
CTGCGGAGACTCAACCGCTGTTGGCCTCGTGAGGCGCGGGGCATCCCGGATTTGTCTCATCCAGAGTGCCCCGCAATCGCGTTTAGAAGCCACTAGAGACACCCGCGTAACTTTAGGCGAGGGTGATAACGGCTATTTTGAAAGCAGACTCACCCGCTCATGCACGGCTTGAAGGTCCGCCGTCACGAGGTTTGCATAGCGGCGCGTCATCTCCAGCGTGGAATGCCCGAGCACCTTTTGCAGATGGAACACGGACCCGCCGCGCCGCAAATAGTTCACTGCGAAAGTGTGCCGGAAGCTGTGCAGGGTGCGGACGGGAGGCTCAAAGCCGAGGTTTCGGCAAAACACTTTCACATCTCGCAAAACGTTTCGGCGTGCTAACGTCGTCCCTGTTCGGTTGGCAAACAGGAGCGAGTCCGGCTTCCGGTCAAATTCCTTGCAATGGCGGTACAACGCTTTCCGCAGCTCGAAACTGAAAGGGACAATTCTCTGCTTGCGTCCCTTGCCATCCAACTTGATAAGCAGGTTTTCAAAATCAATTTCAGACACGCGCAATGCGAGTGCTTCGGAGATGCGAGCGCCGGTGTCCATCAGAAACAAGATGAGCGTGTGCAACCGCCGCTGATATTTGCGCCTTAGCTTCGAGGTCACAAGCAGCCGGACTTGCTGCTCTGTGAACGTGGGCAGCACAAGGTCCGGCACTTTGAGGTGCGCGATTTTTGGATGGGTGCAACCGCTCCCGCATTTTGAGTCCGAACCCGCGTGGACCCAATGCGTGTAAGTATTGAGCGCCTGGATTGTCGAGTTGCAGCCGGATGCCTTCTTGCCCTTGGAGCGCATCCGAATCACGGCGTCTTTCAAATCGTCTTGCGAAGGCGATTCCGTGCGGAGCCATTTCAGGCTGTTTCTGTACCACTCGATTGTCGCCGGGGTGACGTTTGCGAGGTACTGCCGCTCACGGATGAACTGCTCAAAACGAGCTTCCATCATTCCTCCACTCAGGTATTCAGAATTGGAGGAATCCTTTGTATGTCGTTGATTACAGACTGCTTAATCCCGGCCTGGTAGAGCACCTGGTTCGGGACCAGGGGGTCGGAGGTTCAAATCCTCTCTCCCCGACCAATATTTTCAATAAGTTACAAGCAATTTCCGACCTGCCGAAAACGCGCCTGTAGATGATTTTGTAGACGAACAGACCTCCCGAATTTTCCCGTTGGAAGTCCCTGCTGCATTCCCAGTTGGAATTCCTGCAATTTCGTGCAAGCGATGTGTTCGGTCCCAACGAGTTTTCGACTCCCTGGGGTCGCAAGAGTATGTATATCCGAGTAAATACCTTGTTTCTCGGCGATTTTGGAAGTAACTTCTTATCGCGCACCAGCAGCTCGCTAATTCTCCTGCAACCCTGCAAGTGAGGGTGTATGTCATGGCGCGGCTGCGGTCGGCCGCGAACTATGCAGGCTGATTGAGCGTCGGCGCTCGCTCACTGCGTTCCCAAAAGTGGGGATGTGAATGCGGCGTATCAAGTGCAGAAGCACCAAATTAGACCCGCGCCCAGTACGGGTATGTCCGGTAACGAATTTGCCAATAGGTAGCGGGTTTGAGGTCCGCCTGTCGCATGGCTACTTCTAAGTTCTCGGATGTACTCGTAAAACAGATCGTTGAATTGAATGGTGCCGGCAAGACCGACAGAGAGATTGCTAACGCCCTGAACGTTAAGCGATTGCAGGTTGCTGCGATTATCGCCCACTTGCAGATGAAGAATCGCCCGAAAGTAGGCTCGATTTCTTCCGAAGCGGCCACCTCCGTCGAGCCAATTGAGATTGAATCGGCTGACCAGGAACGCTCTGTTGCCGAAGCGGTGGTTAGCACACCGAGGGAGGATGTTGAAGCCGAAGACGGTGTTTATGTCGGCGATGACACGGAATATGGAGATCCGCTTTACTGGGTTCCTTGGAACACGCAGCTATCGCAAAATCCACACCTGATGATAATCGGTGAAAGCGGCTCCGGAAAGACATATGCAACGCAGTGTCTCGTGGCTGAACTAGCACAGGCAGGCATTCCCTCCTTTATTTTTGATTATGGTCAAGGTTTTGAGCTGGACACATTGGACCGTCACTTCCGGAGATTCACGAGCCCGCAGGAATATCTTATTGGAGAGAAGGGTCTAGCCCTCAACCCAGTCGAGATCTTTCCGCGCGACCTCAAAGGTCCTTATACGGTTGCGAGTCGCATCTCGGATGTCTTCGACGCCGTGTACCGCCTCGGTGATGTGCAGCGGAAGGTTCTCATAGATGCGATTATTAACATTTTCGAACAACGCAGTATCCGAGTCTCCGAGCCAAGCACGTGGGAGAGCCCGCCACCTACTCTTACTGATCTTCAGCGGGAAATCGAGCACTTAGCGACAGACAAGCAGTACCCCTCTTACAAAAATGCGCAAACGGTGGCAGCTCGGTTAACAACGTTCTTTATGCTCAACTCGTTCCAAACTGCTGATGGCAAACCGTGGGCTTGGGATAAGCTGCTGCTGGATTCAAAGCGCCGCGTACATATACTTCAGTTTCGAGGACTCGAAGGCCGAACGCAGCGGGTAGTTGTAGAACTATTGTTATGGCATCTGTTCTTCTATCTTAAATCGGAAGGCCAGCATCCATTAAGGTTGTATTGCATATTGGACGAAGCTCACCATTTGTCCTTCCGTGATGCTGGGCCAGTTGATAGCCTATTGCGCGAGGCGCGGAAGTTCGGCCTTGGACTCATCTTCGCATCTCAGCAACCGGGTGATTTCAGCGCTGCCGCATACGCGAACAGTGCTTCCAAACTGGTTTTCCAAACCGCAGACCCAGACCTTAAAGTGTCAAAGTTCCTAGCCGCTAAATGCTCCAACTACAACGGACCTGATGAGATCCATTCAGCCATTGCTTCGCTACCGCAAGGGGAGGCGTTCTTTATAGCCGCGAATCGTGGACGCTCGGTGAAGATTTCTGATTTCAACAAGCGGTCAACTCTCTGGAAACATCATGACTAACGTCGTGGAACAACAGCAGATTGAACTGGCAGAAGAACTGGTTTATGCACCGGCGGTTCTCATCCTGTCGGAAGATCTTTACCCTCGGAAACTTGAAATTGTGAGGGAGTACATTCAGAACGCAAGCGATGCGCTTGATGATTATCGTGCAGTTGCCGAGATGCTTGAGGACCGCTGGGAACCTGTCATTAAGATTTCAGTCCACGGCCGTAGCTTGGTGATCTTTGACACGGTACCGGAATGGATGCCGAGGAGATGGTCAAGCTGAAGCGCATTGCCTATTCGGAGAAGAAGCAAGGCGAAGAAGCTGGGTACAAGGGCATTGGCCGTCTC
Organism: Candidatus Korobacteraceae bacterium; assembly: GCA_049519515.1. Classification (GTDB taxonomy): domain Bacteria; phylum Acidobacteriota; class Terriglobia; order Terriglobales; family Acidobacteriaceae; genus CAWBRT01. The sequence continues at coordinate 2,135 of JBEKQR010000579.1, read as the reverse complement.
GCCGGTATTGCCGTTGCGGACAAGCTAAAAATATCCTCGACTTCATTCGGCGATTCGAAGCTGCATTCATTCGAGTTCTTAGCCGGCGATATGCGGGAGGATGTAAGCAAAAAGAAGAAGGCAGGAATTCAAGAATCCGCGTCAGTGGTCATCAACCGCCATACCAAGATCACTGCGACGGATGTGGACCCGGAGTCGCACTACACGATGGTTGAGTTGAGAGATATCCGGGAATCCTGCTTGGATATCCTGGATGTCCAAGAATTGAGGGATTATATCGCCGACATTGCACCGGTTGACTTCGCACCGGATAAGGAATTCAAATACGGGTCGTTAATCTCTGGAAAACTCCGCGAGAATGTGCCGGACTATTCTCCGAAGGCCGTCTACCTGGCCACCCCGAATGGCGACCGCGTCCGTATCTTTAAGCCGTACATCGACAGTACGATGTTGGCCGCGCCGGATTTTGTTCCAGTTCGAGATCCCGACAACCCTCAAGAATTGCTTGCCTATTGCTGGTATGCCAGCAAAGGCCGCCAAATGCTCGGAAAGGTCCGCCCGACCGGTAAATTCTTTGAGGTGGACGGCGAGGACGCAGAAGAAAAGCATCGTCTCGCCGGACTCGTTTACAAACTGTTCGGCTTTTCGATTGGTGATCGCACCTTACCGCAGCGGACATTGTGGACCACAACACAAAATCGGGCGCAATGGTTCACTGGCGAAATTCACATTGTTAACAAGAGCATTCTACCGACTACAGACCGGTCGAACTTTATTGAAAATGACTGGCGGGAGCGGCTCTACGCAAAGGCCCGCGATGAGATTTCGAGCAGACTAAACCGCGAAGCGCAGCGGATCAGCGACAATCGGCAAGCATTCGACACTTCGGAAAAGATTCGCAAGAAATTAGAGGAATGCCAAAAAAGGCTGTCTAACGGACAGGTTGACCGAGCTGACCTCAAGACGGTTCGGGAAGAGATAACTGATGGACTGGAGCAACTCCGTCATCGGTCGGCCAAATGCACTGAGCCAGATTTTTTAAGGGCAATAAAAGAAGTGTCCAGACTTGGCACAACCGTGAATGCGGAACTTGCAAACCCGAAGTTTCTCAAGAACTCGAAGCCTCCCGATATCGCTGCAGAACTGAAAATGACCACCAAGGCCAAGAAGCTCTTTGAGATCGTGATGGAGGTTCTGCAAAGGCATTACGCCCAAGATAAAGACCAATATCATAGAATTGCCGAGAAAATATACAGTGCCCTCCGCAAAAAGTACTAGAGCGCCGAATCGGAAGGCGGCGGATCGCCCGTTTACGTCTAACCCTAACAAGGAATACATCCGCCGTGCCGTTGATGAGCCGTTAATCGAGCAATGGTTCCAGAAGCTCGGTCGCCCACTGAAGTACCTTGGGCTGCCAGCTTGGCAGATGCTAGATATCGTGGCTTGGCAGAGAATGCTGGGCCGCTTTACCGGTATCGAGCGAGCTGAGAACCAGCAGCATTTCATGTTCCTCAATGCCAATGTGAAAGACCTGGAACATAGGCTCTACGCTTTGTACGGCAGTTTTGATGACATTCTCACACGAGGCCGAGATTTGTATAACAAGGCGCCAGATTGGCCCTACGATTTAGTAAACCTTGATTACTTCGGCGGCTTTATCTACTCCGATCTGTCTCGCCCGCGAGCATTCCGGAAAATGATTGAAAACCAAGCGGCGTATGGGCAGAGCTTCCTCTTAATTGTTACCCAGCACTTGCGAGACGGAGATTCACTGAAGGAAAAGGACAGGTTTTTGGCTGACCTCGGCGAGCGGCTTAAAGGAGGTGTGCTAGACAGGAAATTGCATGGCCAGATTGACAAGATTATTAAGTGGTATCGCGACAGCGACCTGCCGGATGCTGCTCGACAGGCACTTTACATGAACTTCTTTTTCCGCGAGTTTGGTGAACCCGAGCACTTTAAGGTTTTCTGCCGTCCAGGCATTGTGTATGCCGGCACGGGGAGCACGTCCATGATCCACTTCGTCACGGACTTTGTATTCGAACCAAATATTGCGCACCGCTCTAATAGCGAGCAGGCATTGATTGAGGTCATCAACTTAGGATTGCTACAAGCCCAAGCCGAAACACTCCAGG
>JBEKQR010000578.1:0-12495 GCA_049519515.1 Candidatus Korobacteraceae bacterium | reverse complement strand
TTTTGGCGTCATGAAGATCAAGGCGATAACAATTCGCGGCTTTCGCGGGTTTAACGAAGAGCGGGAGATTCAGATTGACGACCGGCTAACCCTGGTTTCCGCAGTGAACAGCTATGGGAAAACCAGCATTTCCGAAGCCTTCGAGTGGCTTCTCTACGGGGAAACATCTAAGGTGGAGAAAGCCGATTGGAAAGAAGAATACAAGGGGTCGTATCGCAATTGCCACCTCCCCTCGACCGTCAATCCAAGAGTCAAGCTGGTACTCGAAGAGAACGGCACCGAGAACACCTTAGAGGCGGAGCTGGTCGGCGAAGACATACAACGCAAGGTGAACGGTTCGCCGGTCCCGCAGTGGCCTTTTTCAGGCACCGTGTCTCAGATGCCAAATAAGCCTTTCATCCTGCAACATGCCCTCAAGAACCTGCTTCTCGCAAAACCGGTTGACCGTTTCAACGATTTTGCGCGCCTTATGGGTTTTGAGGAACTCGGCGATCTGCGGAAAGAGATAGTTTCCCTTTGCACTCAGTTTCATCCGCCACAGCAAGTTGCGCAACTCGTTTCGGCAATCGATGCTCTACAGGCGCGCATTCAGTCCCAAACAGCGTTTGCCCAGATCGGCAAGGAGATCAAAAAGGGCACAAAAGGACTGAAGAAGGCATACGAGCTCATCAACAAAGAATGCACGACCCGGGTTCCTCGGGGAACTGCGCCGAATTCGGTTCTCCCTCAGTTACTGCGAATTCGGAGCGATGCCGTCGGGAAGATATTCGAGGGCTCTGTCGCTCTCGGGGCGTATTCGGCCCAGGATCAGGCCGCCGACACAACTGATGAAACTGTTCTTGTGAACGGCATATCGGAGGACCTCACGAAAAAGTATTCCGCCCTTATCGCTTTGAAGGCACAGCGGTCCATATCCGACCTCGCATCCTTCTATGACTTGGGTATTAAATTACTCGGACCGGCGGTGAAGACCTGTCCTTTTTGTATGCAAGAAATAACCCCTGAGCAACGCGATCATATCGCAGAAAAGCATTCCGAGATTCAGAAGCAAAGTCAGGCCGTCGCCGATCTAGGTAAATACGCCATAGAAGTGCAGCAAAATATTCGCAATCTGCAAAGCAGATTGAGCGTGTACTGTGGCCGCAATCTTGGGCGGTGTGCGGCACTCATGTCAGTCGAGCCGTCTCTGCCCGAGATTGAAAAGCTTCTCGCCTCAAAACATGGCGTCCAGCGTGATCACATCAAGACCCGGCTGGAAGTCATAAAGGGAGCCAAGACGAAATGCGATGAGACACTCGCTGCGGCTGCTTTGGCTCTTGCAAGTCTTTTGGAATCGATCCAGAGAAGCACGGAAGGTCTTGAACTGCTGAAACTCGCCGGCAAAGGCATTGTGGAAGCGGTGTCTGCGGTGCGCGAATATCGCCACACGTTAGAAGAGGGCGAGCAAGAACTTACCGAGGCCAACGACGTCCTGAAGCATGAGCTTGATTCGCTCGCTGGCACCCAGGAGGTCTCAATACTGATCGACCTGTTGGAAAAACGGCGGGAACTTGAGAAGAGATTCCAGATCGCCGAAGTAATCGATAGCCTCAAGGACCTTCGCGGCAAGACTGAGGACTTTGTCGGTAAACGGATGCTCGATGCCATCTCCGGCGACTTCACCGGCGAGGTGATGGACTGGTACAAGAAGATACGAACAACTGGCGATCCGGACGTGCATTTCGCCGGGTTTGACATGAAAAAGGCGGCAAGCGGGAACCGTGTCCAGATCAAAGCGCAATCGTACGGCCGCGATCTCGTAAGCGCGGTATCCTCCCTGAGTGAGTCGAAGCTAAACGCCCTTGGCCTGTGCATCAGTATTGCTATTAACCTGAAGACACAGACACCTTTTCGGTTTCTGATCATCGATGATCCCATCCAGTCGTGGGACGCGGAACACGAAACGAAGTTTATTGACGTAATCAGGGAGCTTGTAAAAAGCGGTAAGCAGATCGTCCTGCTCTCTCATAACCAGCAGTGGATCAAACAGGTACGCGGCACATGCGGCGACTTAAATGGCACTTACTACGAGATTACAGGGTACACCGATAAAGGCCCCCACATAGTCGAAGTCCCGTGGGCAGAAGCCAAACATCGACTGAGCGTGATAGACGGAATTCTGGGGAATCCGAATGCGGGAGCAGTAGAACTTCAACAAGCAGAAGAAGAAATCCGATTGGTGGTTAACCAGCTTGCCGGGGAGCTGAATCTCAAGAAGTTGGGAACCGTAATCAACACCAAGAACATGACTCCAGATAAGATTCAGAAAGTTTTACTTTCCTGCGGTGTTGATAAGGAGTTCGTCACAAGGCTGGTGGCAGCTTTTGGGACCGTGGACCCATCTCACCACTCTCAGCCGGATTATGCCGCAAATCGGGAGCGCGTCCGAGAATATTATGGGCGAGCAACAACGCTCGCTGACATCGTGGCCAAGACGCCGGTCGTCGGGAAAAAAGGCGCGGTTGCTGGCACGCCTTGAAACAACCATGATGAAAAGTGAACTTGTTTTTGCATATGGCTCGAACATGGACCCGGACCAGATGCGGGAGAGATGCCCGGAATCCGATCTTTCCTGGTTTGTAGCAGAGGCGCGCGGCTGGAAATTGTGCTTTCCGCGGGAAAGCAAGAAACGCAGGGGCGGCGTCGGCAGCATTGCACCGGACGAGGGCTCATCCGTATGGGGTGTTGTTTTTGCTGTGTCTGACCGTGATTTAGTCAGATTGGATCAATATGAAGGCGTCAGCAGCGGACGCTATACGCGGGCGCAGATTGAATTATTCGGTACTGACGGCGGAAGACACTCCGCCTGGACATACTTCGCAGTGCCCGAAGACACTGGCGACTTTATTCCCCACTACAGTTATATCGATCTTTACGTGAAGGGCGCTATCTATTTTGGCTTGCCGGCGGCGTATGTTGAATCGTTGAAGCGAACTCAAGACGGCGCGAAACGAGACTGATATAACAATTGGCCATAGGAAATGTACGCCTAGAAGCGCTGGGTGTTCACAAAAGGTTCTTGTCCACTATCTCATCTAAGCCGATTCCTTCAAGTCCTCGGTCGCTAACGAATTCCTGCAGTTTGTTATATTCTGCCGCATCAGCGCTCTGAGCCAGGTCGTGAAGAGCATTTTGAATGCTCAGTAGGAATTGCCGCATTTGTTGTGTCATAGGTTATATATTTTATTTTTAGAAATTCCGTGTGTGCTCGGGCTTAATTGCGATGTCAGTATTCCCCCCCTCTAGCATAGCGTATTAACGACCTTTGTACAGGTATGTTGGACTCTTTGGCAGAGGCAGTCAGAATTATGTCCAGTACGGTCCTTGATCGGCTGACGAATTTCTCATCAGGACCTTTCGACTGTACGGCGGTATGCAAAGTTGCATCGGGCGCAAAATCTCCCGCCTTTTCTACAGCGGGCGTCATTAGCATAATCACCCTATGGTTCGATCTGTGCCTAAAAGCGATTATCTCGACCACCCAGCTTCCTATTAAGCGAATATCTTTGTACAATTATTGCAAGGGGACCCCGCCTCCCATGTTTTGATGTTCAATCGCAAATCATTCACCCTCATAGAATTATTGGTCGTCGTCGCCATCGTTGCGATTCTTTCAGTCGTCGTGATCCTCGTTTTGAACCCAGCTCAATTGATGGCTCAAGCTAGAGATTCGAATAGGATCTCCGATATGGACATCCTAAACAAAGCCATCCTCCTCTATCGGTCAGACCAGGGATCAGTCCCAGGTTCTCCTTATGTGGTATATGTATCTATCCCTGACCCCTATATCTCCCAAGGAACCTCCACCTGCAATACCTCTATGGGTCTTCCCACTCTTCCTTCTTCCACCTGGTCCTATCAATGCGCCTCCACCTCCACCTACAGGAATGTGGACGGATCAGGCTGGCTACCCGTGAACTTCAAGGGTATGACCATGGGTTCTCCTCTAACTTTCCTCCCCAAAGATCCTACTAACTCTACGAGTTCTAGTGCCAGGCTTTATTACACCTATACTACGAACGGTACCCAATTCGAGCTCACTTCAGCTATGGAGTCCCAGAAGTACAAGCTTGGAGGTCAGTCTGACATCATATCTCCTGACGGAGGGACCTTGGCCAATACTTACGAGAAAGGAACCCTGCTTGGGCTTGAACCCCTCGATTATGGAGATCCTTCCTTGGTTGGACTCTGGACCTTCGATGAGGGGGGAGGCTCACAAGCTCTCGACTATTCTGGGAACAATGCTAGCGGGACGTGGAGTGGGACGCCAGGCTACACGTCTGGGCAAGTAGGTCCCTATGCAGGGAATTTTAACGGCAGCAATAATTATGTGAGCCGAAGTTTGTTTAACCTCGACACGTCCCAGGTGTGGAGTGTTGCGCTATGGTCGAATTTTCCGTCGCAACCCTACGAATCTGGCTTATGGGGTATTACCCCCACGTACACTTTGTTTATAAATGCCTCATCGACTTATGTTTCTTTGTATTGGGCGGCTCCGTGCCAGAGCGCGGGGAAAACCGTCGCTGGTAATCAATGGAATTTTTGGGTGGTCACACGCAACGGCAACACATTTACCTTGTATGACAACGGGACGCCATTCACAAGCATGAGTTGCACAAACACTACCTCTCAAACTACATTTGCGGTCGGAGGAGAAGGCACGGCACATCCATATCTCGGAGCCATCGACGACGTCCGCGTCTACAACCGCGCCCTCTCGGCGGCGGAAGTACAAGCAATCTATAACGGAGGGAGGTAGAATTTGCATTTCGCGCAAAACTACACGCCTTTTCATGGGCGATTGAATCATTACAATAGAAAGCACAACGCTAAGCCGAAACGCGCTCTGGCCGTTTCAGGAGTTCTTGTATTTTGTCCAGTGCTTCCGGACTTTGTCCGAACAAAAAGGTTCGAATATCCCTCACGAAGGCCCGCAAGTCAGAAAAACCAGCAGATTTAGTCCACCGTCGGAACGGTTTTTTCACGTCAATATTGAGTTTGTGGTCAGTGAGCGCGAGGTTCGAACCGACAATTGTAAGAATCAGCCGTTTTTTCTCCAGATCGCCCGCCTGGAAGCGGGAAACCAGTCTGTTATTGAGTGAAACGAGCGCCTTCGCGGGTTCGAACCGTGAATCGGCGGTCTCGAGGTTTTTCAACTGTTGGGCCAACCCGATCTGCTGCCGCTCCCGTTCCTGCTTCTCTCTGAGATAGTCTTCATCCGTAATGAGGTCGCGGATTCTGATATGCGTGAGGTTTTGGAGCTCTTTCACGACCGCAGCCTGTGAGCGCCTGAGAGAATCCATCTGCGCAGCCTTGTCCTCTTTTGCTCCGACTTCTTTACTCTCCAACCTCGCAAGGGCCCACCGATGAAACCGATCCGGAAGCTGTATCTCTTCAAGAAATCCAACGATCTGCCGTTCGAGGGAAGCGAGTGAAACATACGGCTGTCCGCATCTGAGATCGAGGCGGCGCTTCGTGCAGTGGTAATACGTGTAATGGTATCCGTACCGGTTGATCTTCTCCTCGCCGGTCACAGAGAAGCCACATTCGCCGCATCGGATCATGCCTGTGTAGGCGAATTCACGCGTCTCGCGAGGCCTTCCCGGTTTTCTGAGAAGGCTCTGAACCTTTTCGAACTCATCGATCGTTACCATGGGCTCATGCTTTCCGGGAATGACTTTTCCGTCCAATTCGAGAACCCCGCTATAGAACGGATTCGTAAGTATTCGGTAGACCGCGCTCAACGAAATCAGCTTCCCGCCGATCCGTTTGCGCTGGACGGTTCGGAGTTTCCAGTTGCCGGTAGCGATTTCCCAGATGCGCCGGGGCGGGTACGCTCCTGTGAGCATGAGACGCCACATCTGCTGCACCAATGGGAATCGTTCCGGATCAACAACAATCGTTTTCGCCTCTTTGTCATTCAGATATCCGAGCGGCGCCATTCCCGGCATCCAGCCGTGTTGGATCTTTGTTCGATTTCCCCGCCGGACATTCTCGCTCAGGCTGTCAACGTAATACTTTGAATACCCGAAGATAATCGACAGCATGAATTTCCCTTGCGAGTTGTTCTCGAAAGTGAAGGTTGCAAAGCGGAGGTCTTTCAAGATGCTCGTGTCGAGAAGATAAATGATCCTGCCGCCGTCCACCGAATTCCTGGCAAGGCGGTCAGGATGCCAAGCGATGATGCCGTCCGCATCGCCCGCTTCGATTCGCTTGAGCATTGCCTCAAACACCGGGCGTCCCGGCGCTTTTGCACTATACGACTCCTCAAACACTCGAACGATATTCACGTCGCCACCCCACCGGGCGGCGAGACTTTCCATTTCTTGGCGCTGTGATTCAATGGAAAGAACCTGACGGTCCTCGTCCTCGCTCGACTTGCGGCAATAAAGAAAATATTTCATGTGTTTGGCATTACAAGTCCTCCTTTCGCTGTACGGTGGGGAGCGGTTGAGCCAAAAGCCAATACAACTCCATGAGCATCGAAGCACGCTCCCGAGCTTGCTCCATCGAAATTGTCTCGTGGAACTCGTCCGACCAAATCTGGATGAAGTCGCGGAGATCTGCCTCTTGAAGCATGCGGCTTACAATAGCCCTCTCTGATTGGCAAGAAAAGGCGTATGGATTTGCGTCCAGGGACAGAAAATAAGGGTAATGACATCAAATTTGTGATTAGTGGATTCGACCTTTGCAGGAATGCTAGGCGGACTGTGAAAAACTGTCAATCCGCTCATTTTCGGAGCGGTTTGTTTTTTATAGAATAAGAGAAAACAGTAATCCAGCGGATGCCGACAGGTTATCATCTTTTTCTGCGCCGACCTCATTTGTAACCCAGCAAATTACAACACCTCCCCTCATTGGACTTGTCCACCGCATGCCGGAAGTGACGTTTGAAGCAAATTAACACGCCTAGTCCGTGGCCGATTTTTTAGCAATCCTGTAAAGCAAAAGGTCGGAAACTACCAGCAGGTAATTTCATGGATGGCAGATCAGAAGTTGGATAGTTATCTCCGCAAGCACCGCAGAGAGAGCGGTTTGAGCCAGCGAACCATGGCCGGAATTCTGGGCCTGAAGAACGAGGGCCCAGTGTCGCGCTATGAGCGGATGCAATCAGTTCCGTCGGTTGTTACCGCCTTGGGATATCAGAATATTTTCGGTATTCCCGTATCAGAGCTGTTCGCCGGAGTGAATGAAACGGTACGATTGGAAATCGAGGAGAGGCTGCGAAAGCTGGAAGTCGAATTGCAGCAGACGAGCGGCACTGGCCCCAAAGCCCCAGGCACCGCGCGTGTTCTTGAATGGCTGGGGGAGCGACGTCTGAAGACGGACGGAACATCCCTCCCATGAAGCGTGATCCTCACGAGCGGGTGCTTGCCATCGATCTCAGAGCGCGGCGTTTCGGATATGTGGCGTTCGAGAAGAGGGAATTCCTTGAAGCAGGCAGCAGGCACTACGGCCGTTCCACCGAGCTTCTCAGGAAAAAACTTGTGCGGCTGCTCGTATTGTTCGCTCCGGGCACCGTAGTTCTACGCACGTCTCCGAAAAGGCAAAGAGAAAGACTGATATCACTTGGACCGGCACTCAAAACAGTGCGGAGCGAACTCCGGAAACGCTCAATCCATTTGAAGTGTGTTGACGCGAGGCGAGTGAGGAATCACTTTTTGCCGTATGGCCTTAGGAATAAACATGATGTCGCAGTTGTCATAGCCGAACATATTCCGGCGCTCCAGCCGTTTGTTCCGCCGGAACGCGACTTTGCCGAAACCGAGCACCACCGCGAAACCGTGTTTGATGCCGCCGCTGCCGGAGTGTGGTATCTCGGAACAGAGATGTTCGGCATCCGGCAAGAAGCACAGAGAACCTATCTGTCCTGAAACGGGACAGATAGGCATTTTCGACGGCCCCTTTATAGCGGCGAAGAGAAGGGACATTCTCGGGCCCGCCGGATAAAAATCATCCGCCAGGGGCCGTCGAAAGTGCAGAACGTGCCGGTGCTTACCGGTTCCCGAGATCAGGACTTCGTTATATTGGTTTTACGCCTTTCCAATACCGTATTCCATACCTCTGGAAATATCCGGGCCAGATATTTCGCTCGGCTTTTGAAGTCAAAGCCCCTCAGACGGCTGTAAATCCCGACAGCACCCACAAGGGCTTCAATCTCGTCTTCCTGCTTTCCGAAATGCTGGTGCCATAGAGCCCACCCGACTTTGACGTCTGCCAAACTGATCTGATTTGCGGCGCCCTCAGCAATCGTTTCCGCCTGCTTCAACCACCTCAAAGCTGCATCGCGATTGCCCTCCTCGGTTTCGATCTTGGCCATGATCATCTCGGCGTGAGCGTCGTCGCTTCCAAGGTGCATCCAGGCAGCAACGTCAATCGCAAGCGTGAGCCAGTCCCGAGCCTCGGCGTAATGCCGCTCCCCGATCCGATGGATGATGCTGCCGATATTTCCGCAACACAATTGCACTCCGTTGTAATTGTCCGTCAAGAGGTGTGATCTGAGCCCGCGAATCAGTTCATCAATTGCCTCTTCATTCCGCCCGTAGCGCGCGAGATATAGGCCCGTTCGCAGTGAAATCCACCCCAGTGAGCTCTTGTCGGCGCTTTCATTGGCAAACGCGGTTGCCCTGCGGAGGGCAGCAGGAAGGCTAGTTTTTTTCGCTCTCGGCGGCATGCTGCGGAAGAGGCCAGCAGCTTCGGTTAAGTAGTAGTACGCCTTCAGCGCCGGATCATTTGTCTTCCGCAACAGATCTCTCTGATCCCGGCGCATGGCCACAGCTTTCTCATACCGCCCCAAACGTTGCAAGACGCTCGCGGCGCTCACGCCCGCGAGAAGCCGCGACCATGAATCGTGCCGACGGTCAGTCGCCAACTTCAGCAGCGTGCCGTATGCCGCCTGCCTGTATCTCCGCTGTCCCGTCCCTTCCGTTGTCAGCCGTCCGGAGTACAAAAACGACTGCGCTTGTACGTATCCGTGCGTGAACTCCGCCATCAGTTGCCTGCTACTCACAACATCCGGCTGGCGAATGCGCAAAAGCCGCTTCACTTCATTGAGCGGCACGTCGAAAAAAGGGTTGACTCCAGGGATGAGTCGGTAGGGGCCGGACAGCATTGTGCCGGATTTTATAATCCCAATTCCGCGTCGCTCCAGTTCCGACACGTAGCGCCCGACATCCATGCCGATCGTGCGTCTGCTCTTGCCGGCCCAGTGAGGCAGGCGTGCGATCTCCTCCAGACTGACCCAGGTTTGGTCGGCCGATTCAGTGGCGCTCTTCAAGGTCAGCAGAGCAAGCCACTCAAGCCGCATCTGATGCCGCCGCGAGAACAGCCATTTGGACCCAAGACGCGCATTTCGCTTTTCAAACGACACCGTGAGTTTGAACATACGTTTCTCATTATAAAACTGTGAAAACTGTGGACGCATGTGGGGTTGCAGGGTTTGGTTCCTTGCAACACATTGATGACGTGTTCGGCGAACAAGCAGTTGCGAGTTCGTGACGAAAAGAACAGCAAGGAATCTGCGTCTCGGTCGATCCGGAAAATGCAGCGAGTAGCGGAAGATAGCCGAGTCAGCAGCGCCTTGAAGAGGGCGTTTATGACACTGAAGGAAATGTTTCTCGGCATGCCAGCCTCCGAGCGATCTCGCATGTTCCTGACAGTGAAGGAGGCTGCCTCCATCCTGGCCAAGAAAGCGAGTTCGGTACGCAGGATGATCGACGAGGACAAGCTCAAGGGAGTGAAGGTCGGAGGCACTTGGTGGGTTTACCGCCCTTCTTTGGAAGAGCTCGTGCAAGACTCATGAATCGCTCGATGCGCGAAAAAGAACAGAATCGCCAGATTCGCTTGGAACGCCTAGACCTTGCTGCTCCACTGCTTTTCAATCGCGCTATGGTTACAGACGAAACATTTTGCTCAGCAACCGACGACAGAGCCAATAACGAGCTGCAGGCACAGGTGCTGCTCGAATATGTGCGTCGGGAACAAACCGCGATTCGACCGGGCAGCCTCCGGTACATATACAAGCCGGCCATTCATTCATTTTTTGCATTTGGCGCAAAATCTCACGCCTATCGCAATTTTATAAACCTGCTAGGGTGGATGAAGCTTTCGATCAAAAAGCTGATCGAGGCAATAAAGGTCGCCCTCGCCCTCATCGTCCTCGCACTTCCATTCATGGTCGGCCCCATCAGTTATATCGGCGGCAAGTGCCGTCTTTCCAAGCAGATCATATCGCTTTTTCCCGAGCACAAGGTTTATTGCGAACCCTTCTTCGGCGGAGGCCAGGTCTTCTTTCACAAGCAGCCTTCGCCGGTTGAGATCGTGAATGACTTGGACGCGGAGGTCGCGAGCTTCTTTCGCGTCTGCCAGCATCATCACCAGGAGTTGGTTCGGTATTTGCGTTTTACGCTTGCCAGCCGGCAGATGTTTACGTGGTTCCGGATGTTGCCGCCGGCAGCGCTCACAGACGTGCAGCGTGCGGCCAGGTTCTACTTCGTTCTCAAGAATTCCTTCGCGGGATTACGGCGGAACCCAACCTATCACTACCACCTCGCGAAAACGCCGGGGTTCAATCCGAGTCGCATTCCGGAAATATTCGACGCCGTTCACAAGCGTCTCGAAAAAGTACAGATCGAGTGTCTCCCGTATCAGGACATTCTCGACAAATTCGATTCGACTGAGACGCTGCACTACCTCGACCCGCCGTATTGGGGCCGCAGCCTGTACGCGCACAACTTCAGCGAAGCCGATTTCCGGGATATGGAGCAACGGCTTCGCCGGCTAAAGGGCAAGTTCGTTCTTTCGCTGAATGACTTGCCGGAAGTCCGTGAGTTGTTCCGCAATTTCGAACAGAAAAAAATCGAGGTCGCTTACACGGCACAAAAGACAGCAGGCAAACGATATTCGGAGCTTTTGATCACCAATTTCAAGCCACAAGGAGAGCAAAGCTGATAGGTGGCACCGTGCCGCCAGCCAAAGAACCACATGAGCTCCTTCATCGCAAAACTCATCGCCGCCACTTGGAACCGCGCAATCTCGCGGTCTAGGCAGGTACGGCGCGAGAACGGTCTCAATTTGGGTGCAGTGGTGATAGACGGTCAGCCCGCAAAAGCGCAGATGACCCTGGGGCTACAGAAACGCAGGGAGCATATGGTCATCGTCGGCAGGACCGGCACGGGAAAAACTTCGTTCATGCTCCACGCCTGCGCGGAGGATGTCAAAGCTCAGCGCGGCTTCATATTCCTTGCCCTGCATGGAGACGTGATTCCCTTCGTGCTCTCCGTCATCGCGTCACTCGAACTTTCGACCAGGCAGGATTTCAGCGAACAGCTCATTGTCATCGATCCAACCGATCCGGAATTCTCCGTCGGATTGAACATGCTCGAAGGTGAAGGCGAGGGCGGCGCGGCCCGCATCGCCGAACAGGTGACGGAGATCTTGCGGGTTCGCTGGCACCTCGACCATTTCGGCGCCAGGACGGAAGAACTGCTGCGGAACGTCCTCTATGTTCTTGCCCTTCTCGGGTACACCCTCCTTGAAGTTTCTCCGTTCCTCACCCAGGACACATTCCGCGCCGCCTGTCTGAAGAAACTTCCCGATAGCGAAGTCAAGGAATATTTCGAGTGGCGCTACAACAAGGCAAGTGAAGCCATGCGGAGAGTGATGAACGAGCCGATCTTGAACAAGATTTCGGCATTCACCACCACATCCTTCAGGCACATCGTGGGGCAACCTGCCTCCACGTTCTCGCTGCGCCAAGCAATGGACGACGGCAAGTGGATTCTTGTAAATCTCGACAAGGGGTTCCTGGGAGAGCATGCGCTCACGTTCGGAGGCCTTTTCCTCACCATCATCAAGAACTCCCTCTTTGCGCGGAAGAAGCACGATCTCTTTACCGTCTACTGCGACGAGGTGCAGAACTTCGTCTCAAGCGCGGGGAACCTGGAGACGATTCTCGCCGAAGCCAGGAAGTACGGCGTGGGAATGATGACCGCCCAGCAGTTCCTGGATCAGATTCCCCCTGAAATGCGCGCGGCGATTCTTGCGGTGGGGACTCACGGGTTTTTCCAGCTTTCCAGCCTCGACGCTATGCATGTGAGCACTGCTCTCGATGGCGGCAAGGCTCTCGCCGAAAGGCTCAAGAATTTGCGCCAACGACACATGATCGTGAAAACCGGACACGAAAGATGGCGGGAAGTTGTCATCCCGACGCTCCGCCAACCTGCCGTCAATTTTGCCGACTTGTACAACCGTTCGCGTTCCTACTGGGCGCGACCGCGTGAAGGCATCGACCGGATGATCAGCAAGCGCTTTGCTGAGATCTACAAAAGCAACAATGAGGCACTCAATGGGTGGTAGCAACAGAATCGTCATCCAGGACCGCGACCGGAGCCTGCTCAAGGAGCTCTCGGTCTTGCGCATCATCGACCGGGAACAGGCCAAGCGTGTGGGCGGCTT
>JBEKQR010000577.1:0-7780 GCA_049519515.1 Candidatus Korobacteraceae bacterium | reverse complement strand
AGGCAAAGAACGAATGGGTCAATGCCCAGATCAGGAAGCAACGGCACAAGGGGCAGGATGCATATGGGTAGAGCAGCGCGATCGGGAAGCGCAAACCTGGCAAGAAAGACGACGAGAGATATAGAAGTAAGAAAAAGATAACTATTGCTGCATATCACGCGTACGAGCGGGTTCACGAGCGCCGCCACTTCGGAGGGCCGCACACTCGAGGTTATGACACTGCCAAAGCCCACGATGGCACCGAACGAAATCAAAAAATTCCAGTCGATGTCGTTGCGCACTGATTTTTCGTTGAGCACGCCGAAGCCAAAAAGGATAAAGAAGCTTAGCAATGCAACCCAAGCGCTATACACGTGGTGCAGCGATTGCGTCATGAACGCCGCAACCGATAGTACTACCGTGAAAAGCGTCAGCTTCTCATGCGCGCCCATCGGTCCCAACGCGGCCAATTGCGCCTTTATGATCGACTTGCTGTTGCTGCTCTGCAATACTCGCGGCCTGAAGATCAACATAATCGACGCAAAAGAGAGCACGAAAAATATCAGCCCTAGGGGGAGCGCCGCCAGGAGCCAACCGCCCCAGGTGACTCTCGCAGATACTTCCTTCGGTAGGAGACCGAAGGCAAGCAGACACGTTGCCGTCCCGTTCATGAACATGAACGACATGTGCCCAAAGCCGAGAAGAGCGGCCATGGAAAAACCAATCGCCCCCGCGCTTCCCCTGCGAAAACGGCGTACCTCCGCCAGGCCGGCAATAAGCGGCCCGGCAAGAACAGTTCGGCCATATGCCACCGGAACGACAGGAGTCAAAAGCATTCCCGCCGCGGCCAGGGCGAAGCTCTGCCAGAAATAACCGGGAGGGAAGTATTGAATCAGTTTGAGGGTGAAGCGATACATCAAGCCGGTTTTTGTGATTGCTGCCGTTATGGCGAAAACGCCCAGCACAAGAAACCACGACGAAGAGGAGAATCCGGAGAACGCAGTTTCGGGAGTGGCGCAACGGAACAGCACGGCAAGAAGTGGCAGAGCCAGCGCTACGGCATGAGTAGAGAAGGCATCAAAAGCCCAAATCACTGTCGCCGCTAGAAGCAATTCGTAAAGAATCATGTGCCGCAGCGGCAGGCCATAGCCGGAGAAGAAAAGGTGTCCAAGGGCACATAGCACAGCGGCAAGCGCTACGCTGACAACTCGCCGGTCCTTAAGCGGTAAGTTCCGCAGCCAACTGGCTTCTGCAGCCGCCGACGCGTTCAGAGTGCTGCTTGGCGCTTTGTCCTCACCGGCGGGAGCCGGTAGCCGCGGCGCAGGCGGGCCGGCCAGGACGTTTACTTGCTTGGTTAAACGATCGGCGAGAAGATCGGCGACGTGAATCGCTATGGAATGATGCTTGCGAATGAGTTCCTTGAAGCGGTCTCGGGACAAGCGGACTGCTTTCACGGGAGTTATCGCCTCAACATCGGCGGATCGCTTTTCTCCTGTCAGAAGGGCTACCTCGCCTATGCATGCTCCCTTCTCGAGGATGGCGATTTGCAGCGACGGGGCCTCGTGCTTTCTGATAAGCACCCGGGCCGCACCTTCGACTATCAGATAGAGGCAGTCGCCGGGGGCGCCTTGTTGTACCAGCAGCTCGCCAGCGTTGAACACGGCTATGGTGAAATAGGGGATGAGGCGCGCGCGATCAACGCGCCCGAGTTTGGCAAAGATAGGAATTCTGTCAAACTCTATGTTCTCTATGCTCAGACTTGGTATTTGTCCGGTTGTCGGATTATCAACTCTCGTTGGTTCCATGCCAGCCGTTTCCTATGCCTGTCGTTGGCCGGAAACCGATTCGCCTGCTTTACTTTCTCTCAGTGCTGCGACGACGTTGTAGACCGGGACGGGACGATGGAAGCCCTTCAGCGAGAAGTCTCCCATGGGCTCGGTTCTCATGCTCTGTTCGATCTTGAAGTACACCCGCTGTGGCACCAGAACCTGCCCGGCCTTCGCCTCAGCGCAGAGACGGGCGGCAAGACTGCACACCGGGCCGATCGCGCCATAGTCGCGCCGGCCTTCAAACCCAATCGTACCCATAGTCGCGTAACCGTTCGCCACGCCGACTCCAAATCCTAGTTCATGTCCTCTTTTTTTCCATTCAAGATCGAGAACGCCAGCAGCATCGCGTAACACAAGCGCCATGCGGACAGCAATCAACTCATGCTGCGCAACAGGAACGGGGTCGTTGAAAAGTATCATCACGCCGTCCCCCGCAAAGTGTTCAACCGTACCGTCATACGACATTACGATACGACCAAGCGTTTCGTGATATTCACGCAACACCTCCATTACCTCTTCAGGTTCTGCCGTTTCGGTAAAGGCCGTGAAGCCACGCAGATCGGTGTATACAACCGTGATGTCGCGTCGATGGGTCTTCAACGGATCATCCACTTCCCCCGCCAGAATCATCTCGCCTACCTTGGGTGAAACGAACCGCTTAAGCCGGGAAAGCTGCTGCTCCGCCTCTGCGAGTTGAGCATTTTCCACCAGGGTTGCAGCCTGGGACGCAATTGTGCCGAGCAAATTGTGGCTTATGCCGGTCAACGCCCCAGAGGCGACCCTGCTATCAAGGTAAAGGGCGCCCGTGACCGCCGGAGCATTTGTAACTCCAAGTTTTCGCAACAAGGGAATGCAAATCAATGTCCGCAGCTCCTGGGCCACGACGCTACTCTGATTGGCGAACTCCGTCGACTGGTAGGCGTCGGCAATCACAAATTCAGCACCGGAGTTGACGGCTCGGTCGAGGACTGAGTGCGAGATAGTTCTATCGTCGCACAACTCGAATCCTTGAGAATTTCGGCCTGCTGCCAGGGATAACCCGCCCGATTTGTCGCGCAGAAACACAAATCCACGCTCAGCACCTGTAAGGCGCAAAGTTGCCTCGATCAGTGTCGCTAGCGTATCTTTCAGCCCTCCCAAGCTCAGCTTGCGGGCAATCTGCAGGCATACCGATAGGCGTTCGAGTTCGGAGACATCCTTCGGCTGTTCGGACGATGATCCGGAACAATCTCACAGGTGGCGCAAGTGAGACTGCCGGGCGAGAAAACCATTTGCACGCTTTCAGTGCCGCCAAAGGTGATTCGATCTTCAGGGGCAAGGCGCTGCCGGCTGATGCGAGCACCATTGATAAAGGTACCGAATGTGCTGTTCTTGTCTTCGAGATAGTAGGCATCCCCTTCACGCGTTATCGCCGCTTGGGAACGTGAGACATTCGGGTCGGCTACGGGCAGGTCGTTGTTCAGGTTGCGGCCGATGGTGAACGGAGTACGGTCAAACAGGACGGTCTTGTTGGCGTTGGGGCCAAAAATATGCAGAACGGCAGGCTCTCGCTGCTCTTGATCATGCGCCGAATCCATAGTCGGGCGGGACATAGAGATCCCCCCAATTGCCGCTCGTGCCTGCGGCCCCTTCGGAGGCACGGAGATGAAATTTGGGGTGAATTCTAGAGTATATTTTCTCCCTTTACCAGCAAATTAACAAAAAAACACCACTCAATTACCGTTGTGCAACACAGAAATAGCCTTGGTGTTGAACCAAATAAGGTATACCAATAGGTTATCAACTTATGGTGTCCAGATTACCTTCTGCGTAACTCTTAAAACTGCAATGCAGGCGAACTGAGAACGGCTGATTGAGGGTTATGCCGGCCTTTTGGCAGTGATCAAATAAGACTGGACAGAGTAGTTATTTCATCGTAGAAGTAAGCTGACCATCCAGGTTACTCATTCTCCTTTTCGATTGCGGTCGGGACAGATGCTCATATTTCCGGGTGTAGTTAGCAGTGCCTACGGTTCCCTAAAAACAGTGACGTAAAACTGCGGTTATTGCCGGGCGATGGAAATCAAGGAAAAGATCGGGAAATACGTTGTAAAAGAGGTCCTCGGACAGGGCGGCATGGGCATCGTGTACAAGGCGATCGATGCCGCAATTGGTCGGCAAGTCGCCATCAAGATGGTGCTCGGGAGCTTTTCCGATAACCCTGACCTTCTGGAACGTTTTTACCGGGAAGTCAAACTCACGGCCAATCTTCAACACCCCAACATCGTCACTGTACACGACTGGGGCGAGGAAGATGGAGCCCCATACATTGTTATGGAGTATCTGGAGGGTGCCAGCCTTGATCACAACAGTATCACCGCCGCTTCCCCACAGTTGGCTCTTTTCCAGAAACTGAAGATCTTGGTACAAGTGTGCGCCGGACTGCAGTATGCCCACGAGAAGGGGGTGGTGCACCGCGACATCAAGCCGGCGAATATCTTCGTGCTGCGGCAGGATCAAACGGTTAAGCTGGTAGACTTCGGGATTGCCCGCCTAGGCAGTGATCGCACGACAGAGATTCGGGGTCCGACGAGAACCGGGCAGATTATCGGCAGTCTTCACTATATGTCCCCGGAACAACTGAGAGGGGTTCCGGTTGATCGCAGGAGTGATATTTACTCCGCTGGTGTGGTGCTGTATCAATTGCTCACCGGCAACCACCCGTTCCAGGCCCCAGACCAGACCTCTACTATTGCCCGCATCCTGACTGAACCTGCGCCGCCACTGTCAAAGTACATCAGCGATTCCCCGGATGAATTGGAAGAGATTGTCGGCCGTTCATTGGTGAAGGATAGGACAGAACGCTATCAGTCTGCTGAAGAGTTTGCGTTTGATTTGTCGCTGGTGCAAGCACAGCTAGAGCGCAGGCTGGGACTCGGGTATTTGGAGGCTGCTGAGAACTGTATCGAACAGTCTGAGTGGGTAAAGGCGCGAGAAAACCTGGTCGATCTGTTAAAGCTGGATCGCAAGCATGTGCGCGGAAACGAACTGCTGCGCGAGGTCCAGCAAATTCTGCGGCGACAAGAGCGTACGAGCGAGGCGCAGGAGTTGAAGTCACAGGCACAGAAGGCCTTGGAGCAAAGGCAATTTGAAGAGGCGCTGGCCCTGGCCGAACGAGCGTCAAGCCTGGACGATTCTAATCTCGATCTGCGCATGTTTCGCGATTCGGTGCGGGATGCCAAAGAACGGGCAGACAAAGCAAAGCGGGTGATGGCGCGGGCGGAAGGCTGCCTGAATAAGCAACAGCTCGAACAAGCCATGACCGCGATTGGGGAAGCGCTGGCGCTGGACCCATCCAATTCGCAGGCCAGGAACCTACAGAACATAATTATGCAATCGCTTGCCAAACGCGAGCGTTTGCAGTCCTTGGTTAAAGATGCGCGTAACGAGATTGCAGCCAAACGGCACACCAGTGCCCTAGACCTGCTTAAGCAGGCTGCCGCGATCGATCCTGACGCTCCCGAGATAGCGCAACTGCTCAAGCAGGCGCAACAGGCGCGGGCGCAGGAGCGACAGCAGCGCGAACTGGAACGCCTGCTGGTGGAGATAGAAGATGCAGTTGCGCGCAAAGATCTAGTCTCGGCGGAAGCCAAGATTCAGTATGGGCTGGGGAAATATCCCGGCAATCAGGAATTGTTGGTTGTTCAAGGCTCTGTTGAGAAACAGCTAAAAGCCGAACAATTGCGCGTTCGTATCGCTGGACAGGTTGCCAGTATTCGCCGCTTGATGGAGGCTGGTGAGGGCGATGAAGCAGTTTCCCTGGCTGAGGCAGCCGTCAAGGAAAACCCGGCGGCTATGGAGCTGGTATCCGCACTGACGGAGGCGCGCGAGTTGCGCGAGGCGCAAGATCAAGAGCGGAAAGCCGAAACCCGGCGGCAAGAACAACTGGCAAGGCAAGCGAAAGCCGAGACTGAACTCCGTGAACAGGAGCAACGTGAAGCGGAAATCCGCCGCGCCCGCGAAGTAGCAGCACAAAAACGCAAGGACCAGCAGCGCTCGCAAGCGATTACGGGGCTGAAGCAACTACAGAAAAGTGTGGAAACGGCGGCTCCTACGGATTGCGAACAACTCTTGCAGGATGCTACTGCACTCGCGTCTACTGCCGATACCGATTCCGAGATCCAATACCTGCTACAGCAGATCAGCCAAGCGGTTGATCTGCGACGTTCCCCAGTCAGCGCGAGCCAATCAAAAGCAACTAAACCAGGGCCACCAGGGATCGCACAACAGGCTGCGGCGGCCACGGCAAAGGCTGTTGAGAAGTCGGCTGAGAAGATAACCGACAAACCGGTTGCAGCGAAGGGCCGGAGTCTTGTGTTATGGGGCGTGGTGACGCTGATACTTGTAGCAGGTGTTATCGTCGCGCTCAAGCTCACCCGTAGTGGTGGACAGGTAAATCCGGTTGAGATCCGGATCGTCTCTTCGCCTTTCGGAGCCAGTATCCACCTGGAGGGAAATGAAAAGGCTTTTGACTGCGTAACTCCGAACTGTACCCTGAGCCTGCTGCCCGGAACTTACAAAGTGAGTGCTGCGCTAAGCGGCTATCAGCCTGTGACCAGGACGGTCGAAGCCACTAAAGACACTCCGCCCATTGAAATCGCGTTAACCCCACTTCCGCTAGTCGACAAGCCGATCTCCGCCGAGAACATGGCGACGCTGATTCTGCAGACGCCGGGGGTTCAGGGTGCCTCTGCGTTCGTGGACGGGAAGGAATTTACCATACCCGGTGCAGAATTACGCTTGCCCGCAGAACGAAACAAGCCCTACTCCGTGCGGGTACAAAAGGACGGCTATGAACCGTTTCCGGAGCGGCGAGTTACACTGACTCGCGCGCAAGAAATGATTCAGTTCCGGTTAAAGCCCCTGGCCGAAGTCGCCACCATCACTTTGCGTCGTGCGACGCCTAATGCGCTTGTGCTTTTGGACGAGCGGACTGTGGGTTCGGTTGCGGCCAACGGGAGCTTTGAGACCAAGACCGGCCCGGGTGCCCACACCATCCAATTGGCGCTGGAAGGCCGCACCAGCAGCAAGGTCGAGAGGCAGTTGGCAGCCCGCGCCAACGTCGTGATCGACTCTCTCACCGTGGCTGCGCAGCCCCCTAGCCCGATACCTCAACCTGGCCCGGCCCCCCCACCGGCAGATACGACGGCTCAAGACTGGGAGGCGGCGCGGAACAGCAATGACCGGAACCGGGTGGAGGCTTTCCTGGAGCGCCACCCGACAGGGCCGTTTGCCGAAGCCGCTCGCGCACAGCTTGAGCAGATCGATTGGAATGCTGCCTTCAGCAGCCGTGATCGCGGCCGTATTCAGGGCTACCTTGATCAGTATCGTAACGGGCGATACGTGCTGCAGGCGCATGAGATGCTGGAGGAGATCGACTGGAATGCGGTAAAAGCCTCCGGGGATACGCAGAAGTTGCAAGCATTCCTCAACACTTATCCCCAAGGCCGTTACACGGCTTTAGCAAAGGCCGCGATCGACGCCGCGACGAACGTCACGCGTGTACCGCCGCCACTCCCAGAAAAGCGCCCGAACTACGCCGAAAATGAATCTATACTCGGTACCTACGAAGGTGTCTGGAAGAAAACTACCACGCAGGGATGGTATATAGAGCTCCCAGTCACGCTCAATATCAAACAGGTAGAGGGGAAAAAAGTAGTAGGTTGGCTTAAACAGGGCGAGACGCCTAATTCCCCTGCCGTGGATCAGGCGATCGAAGGACAAGTGGTGAAGCCCTCGGTTTTGGTGTTTTACCTGGCAATCGTGCGTTCTCCTAAAGTCAAGATTATAATTGATCTTGACAAGAACAAGGCAACACTCACTGGAATCAGCGCGTCTTATTCAGACTGGGAGACAAAACTCAAGAAAGTTCAATAATTTTCTAAATATAGGGCAAACACAATGTGATGCCCTCTTTAAGTTCTCCGTATACG
>JBEKQR010000576.1:0-3460 GCA_049519515.1 Candidatus Korobacteraceae bacterium | reverse complement strand
TAAAAACGAAGTTCAGATCAATCGCGGGCTTGCGGTCACAACCTTCTCAACGTGTGTGAACCTGGCTCGGGCCGGCACGATGAGGCGATACGCTGGCGAGATGATCCCTGGCGAGAAAAATAATAGTTCTTTCGTCGCCCCTCGGAGGAGATGGCGGCCCATAATTTGGCTGCGCCATTCGAGGGGCGACGAAATGACTACTTGTTCACCAACAATTCCCGTACAGCATCGCCGTATCCATGCAGGGCGAGGAATGCGATCCCAAGCGCCGCCGCATCGAAGACGCTCATGCGCCGAGCTTCTCCGCGCCAGAATTTCAATCTCCGAGGCGGCGGTAATTTCCATTTGAGCTCTGCGAAAACGGCTGCAAGAGCCGATGCAATTTCATGTTTCGTGTGTTTACCGTACTCGCGGAAGAATATTTTGAGTGCAGATTTACCCACGAGCGCCACGGGAACCGCATTTCGGCGCGCCTCGCATTTGATGGCGTGCGTAATGTTCCTCGCGCCTGGAGTATCGCGCCGTCCTCCCGCCTTTATTCTGCGAAACACGACCGCGCTGGGCTGGTACATGCGGAGCAAGTCAGCAATATGCCAGGCACCGCGCCGGGCACCGTCCATTCGCATACTTCGCACACCCCAATCCAAGAGTTTGACCGGTGAGGCCTCGAAGACTGCATATCCGAACCGCTGCGCCCGGATGTCGAGCGCCAAAACTCTTCTTATGTGCTTCGTGCTCATCGGCGGTATTTACTTTGCAAGCGGCGCAGGCGGAGCCATTCAAGCTTCCGTGCAGTTTCCGCTGCGCGAATACTTTTGCCGTTCCGGTGCCGCAGATTCTCTTCGAACTCAGCGATGCGAGCTTCGACGGATTGCGTAACGCATTCGTGTAGGCCGCCGAATAGCTTGTGAATCTCCACGCAGAAAATAACCTGATAGCTCAGGGCCATCATGAGCGTCGGCAACGAACTGGATCGCTCATGCCGGGAGACCCCTCCTTCGCCGCGATAGCCCAAGAGCTCTCCTAAGTCGCGCTGACTCAGGCAAGCTTCCTTGCGGTATACGCGCAAGCGATTTCCGATATCAACAGGCTCACCCATTTTCTATTAGCAAAGAACAAAACTTATTTTCGACCTTTTATTTAAGAATAGCGCCTCATCGCAAGAGTCCAAGGTGCATTATCCTGCACGGGACGCAAGTATCAATTGTGCCCAGGTCACCCCGGACTGAAAAAACCCTTATGAAATCGACAATAATTGACGATTAAAAGTTTACACAGCGAATACACATATTGTCCCTGTCGCGCCATGGAGGCCAGGGCATGCTGCGGGAGCGGTATCGTCGTAGGTACACGTAACCACCCGGCATCAGCGACGCGGGTACGAAATTCCCACAAAATGTCACCCCACAACCGTTAGCGGGCTTTCCAAAAAGTAGTTATGAAGTTTGTTTATTATTCTTTCCCAGGTTCGACATGTCCCCCGATTATGTCGACATTCATCGTCTTTTTCGCGTTCGGCTATCATCCGAAACGGAACGGCCAGCGTAATCTCTATGTGTTTTCCAATTACGCTGAGGTTCGACAGGAGAATATTCAGAAGCTTGCGTTTATTCTCTGCTGAAGCGGTTTTGTACAGCAAAGACGCATGTTTCGCGAGTTCGACAGTCTTCTCAAGCTGTGCGAGGCCAGCATCAGGCGATTTGCGGAGTTCCTCAAGCTTTTCTTCCACGGCAGCCTGTTCCAAGAGAAGAGCCCTTTGCTTGCGTCCGAACAGCGACTTCTCAATCGTGCCGTCCAATAGCATGTCGGCCAATTTCGAGATTCTGCTCGTCAGTTGGTCCGCTTGAAGCTTCAGCGCATTCTGCACGGCTGCGTGCCGCTGTTCCACATCTTTGCGGCGCTCGGCCAAGCGCGTCTTCGCAGCGATCATATCTTCATCGGTAAGATCCACGGCCTCAAGCGCTGCGAGCACGGCTGCCTCGATCTGCTCTTCCCGTACGGAAGTTACGGGACAGACGGGAGGATTCTTGAATGGGCGGTTATGGCATCGGTAATACAAGTGGCCCTTTTGCTGCTCTGCGATCAGCGAATAGCCGCAAGTGGCGCAACGGGCAATCCGACTGTACGTGAACAGGCGAATACCGTTCCGGTCTACCCGCTTCCCTGATAGTACGGCCTGCACGGTTTCGAAGAGCGGAACGGAGACGAGGGAAGCATGATTGCCCTTGAACGTCTCACCCGCCTTCACGATCCGCATAATGCCAACGTAGAACGGATTCTTCAAAAGGGTGGCCAAGCCGTTCACGGTTACCGGTCCGCCGTGGCGATTCCGCAATCCGTGATGGAACATTTCCTCCGCTAGCTGGGGCAGCGAATATTCTCCGGTGCCGTACAGCTCGAAGGCCTTTCTAACAAGCGGTGCATGAATCGGGTCCGGCGCTTTGGGTTTTGCAGAGCCTTGATCCAGGTAGCCAACGGGAGCGCGCCAAGGGTAAAAACCCTGCTTCAGTCGCCCGTAGAGGCCCTTTTTCACTTCCTCGCGAAGGTTGCGGCTGTAATGCGTGGCAACAACGGCCTGGATATCAGCGGAAAGGCGTCCCGCCGTCGTCTTCAGATCGATGCTTTCGGTCGCGAAATGCACCTCGACGCCGGCATCAACCAACTTGCCGATATCGTTCCAGTCTTCCAGGTTCCTGGCGCTACGATCAATCTTGTGGATAACGACGCCGCCGGCGACCCCAAGCCGCAAAAGGCGCAGCATCTGATTGAACGCTGGCCGTCCCTTCTTGGAAGCGCTTTCCTGTTCCTCGAACCACCGGACGATTTCCAGCCCGTGCCGTTCGGTATAGCGTAGAATCGCATCCCGCTGCTCTATGAGCGAGACGCCTTTCTCTCCTTGTCGGGGTGTCGACACCCGGGCGTATGCGAATACTTTGCCCATGGTGCGACTAGGTTTTCAAATCTGCAGTCGACCTTTCTTCCATCGTAGATGGCGGAGCATCAATGTCAAGCGTGCCTTGGGCACCTGCAATGCTCTGCTCCGCGATTTGTAGTGCCAGTTCGAAATAACGCTCGAGGTTTTCGTGCGCTTGTTGCAATTCTTCAGCGGAAAGGCCGTGATACAGATCGCCGTGTTGGTTACCCATGCCGAAGGCATGGTACTGCGATTTTCGATCTCACGAAAGGTGCAATAACCTGCGCGTGAGACAAAATTGTCGCCACCGCATGAGCGCCACTGCTCTATCTGGTTGCGCCAGCATAGAGGCTGATCACCATACACTATCCTGCTTCTCGCACAGAATCTTGTACCTTTGTTTTTTCCGCTGAACCGTTAACCTTCATACACGCTTCGGCTGGCTTTGGTCGATCATGCTGTGGTTCACGGCGTGGAAGCCGGCCAGGAGCGTCATAAACGAAGGTTATCATCGTAAAACCCGGGAACAATGATTGGACCAATCTC
>JBEKQR010000575.1:0-2607 GCA_049519515.1 Candidatus Korobacteraceae bacterium | reverse complement strand
CCGCGCGGGCCGGCGTAGAACAGCGAACAGTCATCCTGGAGTTCATCTTTGCAGTCCGTGCCGTCTGCCCCACAGGTCACGAGATCGGCATCGCCCTTCTCGTAATCGGTCGTGCGCGGAATCTGGCCGCTCATCCACAGCCGGGGAAGGATTTCAGTTGGCTGGTCGACAAATCGCCATTCCGCGCCCTGCGCCGTCAGCAACGGCTGTGCGTGCGGAATCCCGATGAACCGGCGCTGCCCTCGCGCGATGGAATAATGAGGCTCGAAAACCCGCTGGTGCGCATAGACCGGAATCTGCTTGCGCGCGTGCTGTAAGGCATGGAAGAGCCCGCCGGTGTGATCGTAATGGCCGTGGCTCAGCGCCAGCATGTCGAGCTCCGAGGCCCGGACGCCGAGCAGGCTCAGGTTGGAAACCGCCGCCCCCGATTGTCCGGCGTCGAGCAGCACCTTGCCGCCTGCGTGCTCGATCAACAGCGAAAGGCCATGCTCAGCCAGGAAAGGATGCCTCATGCCAATCGGCACGGCATTGTCGATGATGACTGTAACCTTCATGGAATCGAATCCTCCGGGCGATCCTCCGATTCAAGGCGCAACCAATAATTAAAGCAGAGCCAGGCCGATGTAATCCAATCTCGACGCCGGGCGGCGGTTACGCCGAGCCGCTGGGGTCGCTTCAGCAACGCCCAATGTACTCGGGATAGGAACCGATCGCGTCATGAAATCACTTCTGTTGAATCCTCAGCGAGGATTCACCTGTTGGCCCTTTTCCTTCACACATGCGGCTTACAATCGGCCAGCTTTGCAGTACAATTCGGGGCGACACGAAAGCCAAAAATCCAGGCACGGCACGAAGCTTGAGAAATTGGGATGCAAGGCATGCCGTCCGGAGCCAGCAGGGCGCCTTAGCCTCGCGTTGGCGGCAGAGATCCGTCGATTCTGCGCCGCGGGCCTGGCCTGAAGGGGGAAACTGCCAAATGACGATTGTCCTGTTGTCCGTTGTCCCGATCCTGATCCTGCTGGTTGGGATCGGCATGTTGAATAAGTCGACGATCGCCGTCAGTCCTCTGGGCTGGGCGGTTTCCTTTCTGATCGGCGTCTACTTCTTTGGCATGAACTGGCAGGCCGGTCTCAATGGCTCAATCGTGGGAGCGTTGAACGGCTTTGGCCTGATCTGGATCATCTTCCCGATCCTCTTCCTCTACCAGATGCTGAACCAGGTCGGCACCCTTGCCAAGCTGAAGAAAGCCATCACCAATCTCACCAAGGAAAGTTTTCTTCAGCTTGCCTTGCTGGGTTTCGGCTTTGTGTTCTTCATCAACGGCATAGCCGGATTCGGCTCGGCGGGAGCGCTGACGGCCACCATGCTCAACAGCCTGGGGCTGTCGCCGGTAATGTCCGGCGCCATGGTGCTGCTCGGAGTCACTCCCGGGACCTACACGGGGAGCCTGGGATTCAGCGCCCTGGCCACCGCGCGGGCTTTCAACATCTCGACCGACACCTTGACTCATTACTGGTCCGCGCAGATGCCCTGGTGGACGCTGGTCACCCCCTGGGTTCTGGCCTGGTTCCTGGGAGGATTCGAGGGGCTGCGCAAGAACTGGTTCAGCGCCTTGATCCTGGGCGTGGGCGGTGCCCTGGGCATGTGGCTGGCGCTTTTCCTGGGATGGTACCAGTTGGTTGACGTCACCACCGGGCTGGTCGCCATGCTCTTCGGACTGCTCTACATCGCCATTCTGCGCATTAGCGGACGCGATCCGCGCGAGCCCTCCAACCTCTCCCGCCAGGAGCGCTTTACCGCGTTCTTTCCTTTTGTATTTCTGTTCACCGTCGTGATCGTCACCCAGGCCATTCCGGCCATCCGCAAGGTCTTGAGCGGATTCGTGCTGCAGTGGACGATCGCCAAGGGCTCGGTGTGGAAGTTCGACTATCTCAACCAGCCCGGCATCTGGGTGCTGCTGACGGTGGTTCTGCTGGCCGTGATTTTCAAGGTAAGCTCGGCCGACTCCATGCTTCTGCTGAAGAAGGCCGCCAGGCAGTCCTGGCAGCCGGCGGTGGCTTTGGGCTTTGTCATGGCCATGGCCCAGGTAATGACCGTCTCGGGAATGAACCTGGCGCTGGGCAAGACCGTGGCCGCGGCGCTGGGATTCAAGTACATTTTCCTGCTGCCGGTGATTGCCGCCATCGGAACATTCGCCAGCGGAAATTCAACCGCCTCTACGCTGATGCTGGGCAGCTTTCACATGACCTACGCCAAGCTGATGGGCATAGATCCTATTCTGCTGCTGACGCTGACGGCGGTTTCGGCCAACGTCAGCAACAATATCGCGCCGCCCAAGATGGTCACCGTACTGGCGGCGGTCGGCGGAGCCGGACAAGACTCCGTGATGATGAAGAAGATGCTCAAGCCGGTCGCCGTCTACCTGGTTATCAATATCGCGCTGGTGGCGGCCAAGGTGTTCTTCTGAGGCGGCGAGATGTTCTTATTAGAGCTTGTTTCAAAAATAGTGCTTTGAAAGGGCGTGGCTTCGCGGGGTCCCCAGCAAGTCCGCATTTGACTTGCTGGGGTGCCTTGAGCCACGCCGTCCAGAGCCAACAAAAATGCGGG
>JBEKQR010000574.1:0-5417 GCA_049519515.1 Candidatus Korobacteraceae bacterium | reverse complement strand
CGGGCCACACGCGCATAAGCGGGGAAGGTGAAATGAGCAGCAAGTTTGCAGGGCGACGCGCAATCCAGAGCGGGCAACGGTTCTTGGACGGCTCCGCCCCGCGACTTATACGGCACGCGACGTTCTGCGAAACGGCAGTCGGGGAAGAGAATGCCCACGCTTCAGTTTGTTGCCATCGAACACGGTCACTGCCCACTTCCAGTTGAACTGGAACCAGAGCGGGCAGCCGCAACGAGGTGCGTAGCGGTCGCCTTTTTCAGGACAATCAGCCGAATGACGGCGGTAAGTGGTGATTTCCATTGGGTCTCCTGTCCGAGGGCGACTAGTACAATTCTAGGACAATTAAGACCAGAAATCAAAAATAGGCGGGTTTTATGCGGACAAAAGAATGGCTCCTCAGGTAGGACTCGAACCTACAACCCTCCGGTTAACAGCCGGATGCTCTGCCATTGAGCTACTGAGGAGTGGTGAATTGCCGTCGGGTACAACGGTCAATAACGCTCAATCAATTAGTACATTCTAAACAGAAGCTTTGCTTTCGTCAAAAGCAAAAGCCTCTCTGTTCTCTTTTGCTTGTAGCGCCAAGCTCCTGCCCGGCGGGCCCGCCGGCCCGAAGGCCGGTGCGCTACGTCGAAGCTGCGGAGTCGATGCCAGTATCGCCGCCATTTGGCGCGGGCTTTCCATACCAGGCGGTGTGACCGAGCAAATGGGTCCGCTGTCAGGAGACGGGGCACCACATCTTCGACGGCGGGCTACTCCTGCGGCGTGTAGTTCATGGTCCAACTGAACTGGTCCAGGTGCACCGGGCCGGTCGGAGCGGTATTGGTTGAAGTCGGAATGTCCGTGCTCACCGAAGCGAGGTGCGTATCGTAAACCACGTGGCCGCTGCCGGCAAAGCTGACGGTGTTTCCCACGACAGCGCCGTAAAGCCCGGCATTTCCAGAGACCGTGATCGGCGCGTTGGGCGCGTAGATGGTGGCGAACATGTTGGCGCCGGCGGCCAGGTTAACGGTTTTGTTTCCCGCATAAGCGATAGACAGATTATTGGGATCGCCGCCGCCGTTCGACACCGTGCCGCCGTTTACATTGAGCGGAGTCGACGAGCCGGAGGCGTTCAGAATGTTGATCACAACCGAGCCGCTCGTGGGAACAATAACCTGAGCGCCATTGGATATTAAAAGCGTATCCATGTTATAGGTGCCCGCTTGCAGCGTGATCACCGCACAGGAGCCGAAGTTCACCTGGCCGAAGTTCTGCGCCCCTCCACCGGTTTGCCCATTGGGCAACGTGCTTGGCGGGATGGTGATGGAGCAGCCGCTGCCGCCGCCGCTGCCGCCGTTGCACAACCCGTTGTAGCCGGTGCAAGTCGAGGTGTTTGCCGCCACGCTGGGCATGATCGGGTTGGCGTAGTAAGTGCTGGTGATGTTGACCGGCAAGGCCGAAGCCGTATCGCTGCAGTGCGAGCTGCCGGTGCCGCCATTGCAGCCCACCGCCGAGCCGCTGTTGTCTTCGTTGACCGCATATTTTGTGGCCGCACTACACGCCTGGCTCGCGTCGTAATAAGGCCACGCTCCGCCGCCGGAGACTCCGGCCCGCGGCACCTGGGCGCTGTTGTTGATCACGTTGTACCCGGGAGCATAGACGTTGCCGTAGATGTAGGCGCCATTGGTAAGGCTGATGTTTCCGAATGTCGCCACGTCACCGCCGGAGAGCGAAGTGGTCGGGTTGTTGTTGCCGGCATTGCCCGTCCCATGCGAGTTGTAGCTATTTGTATACTGGCCACCGGACATACTGATGGTGCCGCAATTGCTGCCGGTGGCGAATACGCCGTATTTGAACGAGGGTGCGGTCGAGGGGCTGCCGGACGTTATCTGTTGAAAAAAGATCTCCGTCACCTGCGCCGTGGCCGGCTTGACCACCCCGACCGTCCCGCGAGAATCGATCTTCCAGGTGAGATTACAGGTGCTGCCGACCTGCTGCGCCTGCACCAACTGCGCGGCCACGTTCACGCTGGCGTTCGGCAGGTTGAAATCGGAGGGAAGAGTAACGGCCGTGTTAAAGCACTTCGTCCCGCTTGAGCAGGCAAGGTTACCGGTGCTGTCGTAATAAGAGAGGCAGGCAACGTTGGTGTTGGTGGTGAAGCCGGCCGGATTGCCGGTGCAACTGCTGCTGGGCACATATTGAACCGGATACTTCGTCAGGTTGTACTGGCTGGCATTGGCCAGATCGGTGGTCACCGCGCTGGTTGTGCCGTAGGTGTTCTGCAGCCAATCGGCGGCCCGTTGCGCGCCGGCCTCGGAGATATAGCGGGCCTGTTCCGCTCCCTTATAACCAGAGCTGGCCCATATCTCCGTCTGGGTACTGAACATAATTCCCGCGGCCATGGCTGACAACACCATCAGGATCACCAAGGCCATAATCAGCGCAACCCCCCGCTCGTGCTTGCCTGCGGGTTGCGCTCGCCGTCCGTGCATTTGTTTTTTTGTCATGGCTGCGCTCATGGACAATTCTGGTTGCTGGAGCAGATCTCCGAGGTGAAACTGTTGTCGTTCTGCATCTCGACGCAGGTTCCGTTGGTGCCTGTGGCACAAGTTCCATCGTTGGTGGTTTGCCATTGTTTATAGGCGGCAATCATGTTTCGCGGCTGGATGTTCAGCATGGAATGCGTCATGTAGATGTACTGCCCGGTGTAGCGATCGACATAAGGCGTACGCACGGTTACGCTGACGCTGGCCGATTGCACCATGGTGATCGCCGACGCGGCCCATGCGGGTTGAACGGTATTGTGCTGGGTCGTCAGCGTAAACGCGCACGCGGTCACGTTCGGCAAAAGGGTGGCGATGGTGGTGTGCTGCGTTCCCAGCAAATTCGTGATCTTGCGGGTGAGGGGGCCAATTCCGCTGGTGGGCGGGCATTGTGCCCCGGTGGTGTCGCACCATTGGTAAACCACCTGGTACAGGTTGTCGTCTGGCGTACTGACGTTGGAGCCGCCGTAGATGTCGCCGATCAGGAGCAGCTTGCTGGAGTTCGCATTGGTGGCGGCGTACGAGATTCCATTGGGAAAGACGCCGTAAGAGACGACCGGGTCACCCACGGCATGGGTTTTCGTCGTGTTGCTGGTGAAGGTAACGGTTGTCCCGCTGATGCTGGAGATGGTCAGCGGACCTTCCCAACTGGTCCCCGTGCCCACATAGACCTGCTCATGGGCAAAAAGGTAAGCGATGCTGTTTACGGTGAGCGAAGCCGGGCAGGAAGTGGTGCAAGTGGTGGCGGTAGCAACCGTTGCCGGGGCGCCATTGTCGGCCAGCGTGCCCGCCATGCGCGAGTTGACCAGGCCGGCCTGCCCAGCCTCCTGGGAAATCAGCTCCAGGGCGGCCCGGGCATCCTGGTGCAGTTGCGTGCGCGCATCGGTTGAACGGTGGCTCTGCTGAAACTTGGCCACCGCCGCGATGATCACGGCCATCACCAGCCACAACACCAGCAGGCTGATAAGCATTTCCACCAGTGAGAACCCTTTCGCCGGTTTGTGCGTCAGCTTGCGCATGGCAATCGCTCAAAAGTTGCCTTTCTCGGAGATAAGGGTCGTGGTTACCAGAGAAGAACCGGAGGAAGAAGACGATGCGGCGATGTCAGAAATCTTCTTGCCCGGCACAATGCTGGCGGTGACGCTGATGACCCACATGGGCCGGCTGGGATTGCTTGTTTCGCGGGCGACGGTCCATGTTCTTTGAAACATCGCCCCGGCTGGGGCCGTGCTTCCCGAGGCGGTAGAACAGGTGGCTGCGGTGCCGTTGCAAGTGGTTCCGCACTGGCACATCACCGGGTCGAAGAACTCCGGGTTCACGCTGCTGACGAGGTTCGTATCGTTATAGTAGAGGCCCATGAGGTATTCCATCTTGTCGTGGGCCAGCTCGGTGGCGCGGGTAGCCAGCTCTCCCTGGCTGTTGCTTCTGGCCATGGCGGTGGCGAAGACGGCCACCAGGGCGGTGCCGATTATCCAGAGAATTACCAGCGCAATGACCAGTTCAATCATGGTGAAGCCGGCTTGAACCTTGCGCCCCGGTTTCTTGCCAAAGCAGTTTTGCTCTCTACTTTTCACTGGAGTCCGTCTCCGTCCAGGCAGAACCTGACCAGACCCACTCCCTGGGCCGCCCGGTCAATTCCACGGTGATGGCGAAATAGTTATTGGTGCTCGAGTACAGGTAGATGGCGTAGTCGGATTTCAGAGAGCCATTCGAATCAATCGGCATGCCTCGCGAATTGAAACTGATGGTCGCGTAGGCCGTAGGAGTTCCGCCGCTTTGTCCTCCAGCCCCTGCGGAGACGGAACCGAGCGACCCGCCCGCAGCCACCATGGTAGTGGTTTTGGCCAGCGGTTGTGCCCCCCAGCCGCCGTAGGTGGTGGCGCCGGATTCGTTGGTGAAGGTCGTGCTGTTTCCCCCGGTGGCATTGACCCGCACCTGACAGGTTTGCGGGCTGGCCGAGGTATTGCAGTAAACCTGCGACCAGGAAAAGTTGGAAGCGGCGCGCATTTTGGCCAGGGTAATCTGGCCGGCTATGTTCCTGATGGTGGTGCGAGCGTCCCACGCCGCCAGATAGGTGCGGATCGGGTTCACCGCGATGGCCGCGATAATGCCGGCTACGCTCAGGACCAGCAGCAGCTCCAGCATGGTGAAGCCGCGCTCCCTGTGCCTCAGCGGGCGCCGAGGCGGGCCACCGGCAAGCGCCATTTTTGCGCTTGTTGGGGCGAAAGCCGGCCTCCGTCGCGGAGCCCGGCGGCCGTGATGGGGTGACCCTGATCTGTCCATTGCAGCCACTGTCGCAGTCTTGGTCGTGCCTCGTAACTCGACGAAAATGGCGTCGTCCGCCCGGACTCATGCGGGCGGCCGATTATGCGTGCGGAAGGCAAGCAGACGAAATCCTCCCACACTGCCGCTGTAGGCTATAGTGGATGTGCCGCATCCAGCAACTTACGAAGGTAACTTCCACACTCGTCCGTCATAGGCCTGGGCCGCCATACGGCCCCAGTCGCCGGTACAGTAGGGCATGTACCGGCGTCGTTCCAAAAAACCGATTGCGCCGGGACAAGTGTCCGTGGCATTCTCCATCCTTCCGGAAACTGCGAGGGCAAAGGCCGGGGTCCCGAGCAAACGCCGTGGTTGCGTTGGCTGGGGGTGGTTGCGCCTCTGGGCGTTGTTGTCCTCGTAAGAATTCCCTAAACTAACACCGAGGTCGACCACATGCGCACGATTGCCCTGGAAGAACACTTTGCCACCCCGGAATTTCTGCGGGTCACAGCCTACGCGGAAAAGACGGCTGCCTCTCCCGAGCATGGGCGGGCCGCCTGCGCGCGGCTGGCTGACTTGGGCGAGGCGCGCATTGCCGACATGGACGCGGCCGGAATCGACATGCAGGTC
>JBEKQR010000573.1:0-3217 GCA_049519515.1 Candidatus Korobacteraceae bacterium | reverse complement strand
GTCTCTGCGATTCTAAGTCCGCGTGTTGGCGATCGATTTGCTCTTGTATCTGTTGCGGAGTAGGAAGCACTGGTGCAGAAGACGGCGCCGGTGTCGGCGGCAAAACAGCCGGAGTTTTCGCGTTATCCAGAATCCTGCGAATGTCCACCGGCAGCGACTCAATTTTCGGCTCTGCAGGAAGCGGTTGTGACGGAGGCTTTGATTTCAGCGCCTCGTCGGGAACGCACCCCTCAAACTTCACAACGTTGCACAACGGCGGCCAGGGAGCGTCCTTCGGATAATCAGGCGCGCGCTGTTGAGCGAAAACGGGAACAACAACAACCAGGGCCAATGCTAAAGCGGAGAGTGTCTTCATCTCGCGATCCTTCCGCATCGATCGCCGGTTTCGGCGTGAGTTCAGCTCGGCACGAATCCTAGTCTCGTTCGTCGGGAAGCGCAACATCGTTTCGTTGATGGGGCCTCGCCGTTCAGAAAACGGACAAGCAACGAAGACTCGCGCGGGTCCAAACTGGGTCCAACTTGGGCCCAACTTTGGCTGTTTTATTCCCTGAAAACGTGGTGAGATGGGGGGGAAGAGGCTTTGTTTTCAACGGGGCTTAGGATTTTGCGATGGGTTCGAATCCCACCACCCACCCCAAAGCCCACTGCGATTAGAACGCATCTTCGACCGGCGTAATCCAATCTCGTTGCAACGCAGCTTCTTAAGCGGCCGCGGGAATGACAGTGGTCGGTAAAACAGGAGTGAACGTCACCAGATAAGCCAACTGGCTACGCCCACACTTGTAACAAGTGACCACATCACAGTGACGGTCAATAACATTCACGGCCCTGCAGCTGCAGGTCCACTGTTGTTTGGCATTGTTTGACTGCATAAATCTCCAATCCGAATAGGTACAACGGAACGGACTTCGAACCACGTGAAGTCCCACTTCAACAATAGGTAGATGTTGCTTTCTATAAAAGTTGCGTAAAGAGTCCGTAAAACGGTTATTAATGGAGCCGGATAAACTTGTTTATGCGAGCAATGCAGACGGAGCTTCGTCACAACCCAGGCGAGTTTTCGCTGCAGTCTTACACAACATGAAATCCGTTTGCTGGCGAAATACCTCGCCGCCGTATCCCGAATCTGAGCCGCCATGAAAGAGGCGGCAGACGTGTTCCTGCGCTACGGCTTCAGGGCGCTGCCAGTCACGGACAACAATGACACTATTCTGGGGCGCCGTGCCGTATCGCGATGTTATGCAACTGAAGCACCGCCTGTTTCGACTGTTGGATAAATATCCGAAATCGCTGAAAGATCTGGTTAATCCCCGTCCAAGATAAAGGCGAAGCGATTCCCTGTTGCCGCTGCCGCGCGCAAACAAAAAACTGACCAGAAGACCCGGGCGCGCGCCTAGTTGGATGGCTGAGATATACCTTTCGGGAGACCGCCCCGCTCATTTCCGCTGCAGCAGCGGGCGAAGCTCGCGGATGTCCTTCAGGTTTTCGATGGCGAGCACTCTATCGATGAGGGCCGTGCAGGTGGCCAGGCCGAGGACGGGCGTGATGAGATCGCGGGCTTTGGCGACAACCTCCTCGCGTGTCATCGGGTTGCGGGCAGTGCCACGCACAGCCGTGACCCGCTCGCTGAGTTTGGTTCCATCGTTGAGCGTAATCTCGACCAGCGCCTCCCGGCGCGGAAGATTACGTTCCATCTCCTCGTCGCCGACAAGCTGTATCTTGGCCCGTTCGCGGAGAACTGCCGGATCGTTCACCCGCGCCAGATCGTGCGCCGCGCGGAACGAAACCGTCTTGTCGATCAGCATGATGGCAACTATGTGTTGAACGTTGATGTCCGGTATCTCCCGGTTGTTCACGGTCTTCGCCGCGCTGGTGCCGAGCCGCACGACAACCGTTCGTACCTGGCTCGCCGCGAACGGACGCCGCTTCTGCAGGATTTCCACGGCGTCAAGCACTGCCTGGATGGGCGATCCCACGGTCCACTTCTTAATGTCAGTACGCGTAACCTCATGGCGC
Source organism: Candidatus Korobacteraceae bacterium (assembly GCA_049519515.1). Lineage (GTDB taxonomy): Bacteria > Acidobacteriota > Terriglobia > Terriglobales > Acidobacteriaceae > CAWBRT01. The sequence continues at coordinate 1,201 of JBEKQR010000573.1, read as the reverse complement.
TCGCCGAGCTTGTCGATAAGCCCCTCCGGACCACCCTGGGAGCCCTGCGCCAGCAGGAAGTTGTCGGCTCCGGTAAATATGTCGTCGACGCCGGTGCCACCCAACTGGATGATCAGAGCCCCACTGACACCATTGCGTGCGGGGAAACCGGCAAAGACTAGCGATTTCTGGATATGGTCGCTATCGCGCTGCCAAGCGAGGGTCCCCGACGCCTGCTGCGCAGCGTAGTCGAGCAGCCAGCGCATCTGCCGTGCGTTCAGCCCCGCAGCACAACCGGCCGCCGCCGAGGCGCCAAAGGTATTGGCAATGCTGTGCGTACTGCGGTGAGTCTGTCTTTCCCAGGGAACGCCGCCCAGGGTCATCGTGGTCCGCGTTCCGATGTCCCAGCCGAGCGTCACGGCGCGGAGGAAGTGCGTACCGCTGATGCCAAACTGTTCGCCGGCCGCCAGGGCGGCAGGCACTATGCCGCTGCCGGGATGACAGTGGGCGGGAGCGTGGGAGTCATCGGTCTCATCGGAGTGAGCGAGCATTGCGTTGGCCATTGCCGCTTCTAGCGGACCGCAAACGACGTCCGAGGCAACGACGGTAGCAACCGTCCCGCCGGCTTGCGAGCGGGCAAACTTGACAGCCACCTGCCCGGGCGGCAACTCCGCGCCGGAGAACATGGCGGCAAAGGTATCGAGAATGTGATGCTTTGCCTTCCCGGCCACCTCCTCGGGCAGGGCACGGCCATGGGCTTCGCTCATGTAGGCGCTGAGTTTGTCCATGGCGGCGCTTCCCGCTGCCGGCTTGCCGGCAACCGGGGCGGCCGCCTGTTCCGTAGCTCTGCCCACAACCGGCGAAATCACTGTTGCCGCGACTACGCAGCCCGCCTGCTGCAACAGGAGGCGCCTGGTCACGAGTGATCCGGCGGGTCCCCGTTCCGAATTTTCGGATTCCTGATGCGTTCTGTCCTCTTGGTTCATGACTGTCTCTTTGCTGACGCTAAAATGTGTGGTTATAGGTCCAGGTATCGCAGATAACCCGGGATTTGTCGAGTGCTTAGAGCTTGTTTCAAAAATAGTGCTTTGAAGGGGCGCGGCTTCGCGGGGTCCCCAGCAAGTCCGCATTTGACTTGCTGGGGTGCCTTGAGCCACGCCGTCCAGAGCCAACAAAAATGCGGGCTTTAGCCCCTGAGGGAACACGCCTTATTCCCCGGGAA
>JBEKQR010000572.1:0-2823 GCA_049519515.1 Candidatus Korobacteraceae bacterium | reverse complement strand
CATTAATGCGGTCGTAATCCACATGGCTTCCGACCCCACTTAATGAAAACCACCTGCCTGGAATAATCGATTGCCACGACCAACCGATAGGCATTCCCTTTGATATTGAAAACGACGCGATCCTCGCCGACGATACTGGCGCTCGCGTATGCCGCCTTCACCTCTGCCGGATTCTTCCAATTGGCTTCCTCCGCCTCATGGAACCAGGCGTCCAGGGCCGACCTGACCGGCGCGTAATCCTTCGTCCCTCGAAGAGTTTCAACAAACTCGCGCAAGGTCCTGCGAGCAATTACTCTCACGGAGAACAATCTTATCATTGTGCCCATCATGGGCACAACAATAAAACGTATAGAAATGCTCTCTCGGAGACGTTTTTTTCGCTTCAAGTCGCTGGACTGAACCCCAAAAGTGAGACACGGATACAAATGTAGCTGTCAAAGCATCCAGACCTCAAAATTCAATAGCTTTCAATTTCCGAACCGCACCTGCCATATCTGCTGGCGTCGGAGCGGGACTCGGTCAATTGAAAATCCACCGCCGGGCTGATTTCGTTCCAGTCGCAAGACACTTTTTGCGAAGCTTCCTGGGTTCGCATCGGCAAGTGCCCTGGCAATTTCGTTCGGTCGACCATTTTCAACGGGACAACGTTTTAGCGCCTAGCAGATCGTCTCATTCTTAACGGTGGCAGTTCTTCACCGGGACGGATAACCTTTGCAGTGACCTTCTCCTGCGGAAAATCGCGTAGATTCAGAGTGACCAAGAAGGATGCATTGCCCAATTCAGCGCATGTACAAAAAGGATCGTCACCTGGATCGGGCGAAATGCTTGCACTTTTTCGAATACGAACTGAGACACCTTCTTCTCGAATGAGGTTGATGAAGCGGCCAATTATTTCCGGCCTAGCATGGAATCTCTTCAGGGTTTCTTTATACTCGTTGAGAATTTCCTCGGTGTACAACCACTGAAAATTACCTTGCTCGATCCAACGGAGCAGGAATGCACCGCTTTCTGTCTGGGGATGCAATGAAGCGCTGCGTAAAGCGCCGGCTCCGGCGATTACCACAGATGTGTCAACCACGCCCCTAGGCGCTCTTCTTATCCTGCGCGACAAGCCTTATCTCCGGCTGCTTCTTCTTTTCGCTGCGATAGATCCGCACCCGTTTCGCTATCTCTTGCTCGGACAGTTCGCCAATGTCTTGCCACAACTGCTGGAGCGTGCTCACAAACTCTTCCTTCCAACCGCGGCGTTTACGCCCGCGCGGCAGGTCTTTATAAACCTCTGCTAGCGGAAGACTCTCTTCGATCTCCTTCTTCAATTCACGGAGAGGAACTTTGATTTCGACGGGCGGCCTGCCCCTGCCGGGACTGGAAGCCAGCAGAAGTGCATCCCAGGGCGTCGTAACGAGATTCACTCGTGAGACTTCCTTCGTCAGTCGCGCCAGATAGTCCATGGACGGACGCAACGAAGCCTTGACGTAAAGTGCGATCTTCGCTTGTAGCAATATGTTGGCGTCAAACCAGAACACGTCGGCGCGCCTGCGAGGACGGACCACCCCAAGCTGCACCAAATTCTGCAGATCCTTCGGAGCGACACCCAGCACTGCGCTGGCCTGCTTCAGCTTAAGTTGCACCGCTTCCATTTCGTAATGACCTCCGTTTACGGCCTAAATTGTAGGTCATATTTACTACATTTGCAATCTAAATATTAGACGGTAATATGAGGCAACTAGATGGCCTCGATCGGGTCGGGTATGTTGAACTGAACCCAAACGTGAGCTGTAGTGGATTTTGTCACAGAGGCTGCAACTGACATCAATGAATGTCACCGCACTTCTGCGCTCGGTTCGCAAGCAGGTCCACAGTGTTGGCGCCGGTTTTGAAGCGGCGCTAACAATACTCTGGGGGGTTCTAGAAACAGCTACTTTGCTGTAGTGGATTTCATTTTTTGCTGTAGTGGATTTTGTGGCAGAAGCCGCACCCGGGTTCCATAAAAGTCACCGAGCCTCTGATCTCGGTCCGCAAACGGTTTAGCAGTAATGAGATGGTAACCATAAAATCCACTACAGTGCTTTATTAGTTATTATCTGACTTCTAAGCAGAGTACCTGGCCAGAGTATCTTAAGGAAGTACCATCTTTTCAATAATTTATACACACCACCGGTTGATCTCTGAGGCTTCCTGAGGTTTTCTTGGTTTCGTTTCATCCACGTTAGCACCTGAGCCAGCCCCATCTGTCTGAACCCAAAGCACTTAAGAGTGCAAGTGCATCTGCCGTAAGGGATGCTCTGAGCCACTCCGCCTCGGTCGGCAGGCGGTAACGTTAATCGTCCACGGGATCGAGATAAACACGGCGAAACCGACAACTGTGGCTTTGTATCGTACAATATTACAAATAATATGTAATCATTGTAAAGTGGAGGGGAATATGTCCAGTGCGGATCTTCGGGCTGCGCGTAAAGCCCGGGGATGGCGAAAAAAGGAATTGGCAAGACGTCTTGGAGTGTCGCAACCCCTTGTGTCGCTGTGGGAAAAAGGCCAACGCACCGTTCCACCTCACCATTGGGCTCAACTACGTCGCCTTGGCGTCCAGCTCGATCCGACCACTCTTCCCACACAAAAATTCTCGGCGTCGAAGGGCGTCGATCTTGCCCGTGAGCTCGCCAACCTGGGATATCCGGGATTTGCACATCACCAGTTGGGAGAAGCTGCTTGGAATCCTGCTCAACTGCTGGTGTTGGCCCTGGCTCAAAATCAACTGGATCGGCGCGTTGCCGAAGCCCTGCCCTGGTTGGCATTTCGCTACTGGAATATGAATTGGGAATG
>JBEKQR010000571.1:0-2609 GCA_049519515.1 Candidatus Korobacteraceae bacterium | reverse complement strand
GCCCGCAGGCGAAATCCCGAGCTAGGCGAGGGATCTGTTGAGCCGTTTTGCGGGCCTTTCGGCTCGCTTCGCTCGCTCAGGGCAGGCTAAAAACGAGCAGAGCGAGAGCCCGCAGGCATCGGGGTCCCCAGCGGAAACTGCATTTGTTTCTGCTGGGGCGACGGAAATCCCGAGCTAGGCGAGGGATCTGTTGAGCCGTTTTGCGGGCCCTTCGGCTCGCTTCGCTCGCTCAGGGCAGGCTAAAAACGAGCGAACCGAGAGCCCCAGGCTCCCCTACCTTAATACCAACCACTCCCAGCACCTTAAGGACTTTTCTCACTTAGAAGCAGCTTTTCTGCAGGAATCAGCTTCCTAGCAGGTACACCACCCGGCGCGCCCCAAGATCGCCGCTGCCGGGGGGCCGGGCGGTCGTGAGCTGATTTTGAGCTCCCATCAACGCTGTCATGCGATGGATGCCGAACGCTTGCGCCATTGCCCGGCAATCCGCCAGCGGAGCGCCAGATTTTCCAGACCGGAAGTTGTCCCATGAACATGAAGTTCCTAATTCGGAGCCGCAGCCAACTTGTATGCCGTCAGGCAGTGCTGGTGGCCGTCCTGATGACGGCGGTTTTTCTTTCCCTTCGCGCTTCCGCGGCTTTGGGCGGAGATCTAGCCTCGGTGGATGCCGATCAGAAGCAGCTTCAATCCGTAAAGCGAAGCATGCGAGTTGCCGGCAACTACACTGTGTATGAGATCCAGACCGGATACGGCACGTCGATCCGGGAATATGTTTCTCCGGCCGGAAAGGTGTTCGGTGTGGCCTGGGACGGTCCCTACCTTCCGGATCTGCGCCAGATCCTGGGCAGTTACTACGATCAGTTTGAACAGGCCGCCGCCCAAAGGCGGCAACTGCATCAGCGCGGGCCGCTGTTCATCGAGGAACCGGGACTGGTCGTTTATTCCGGCGGCCACATGCGCGCCTACAGCGGCAAAGCATATGTGCCGGAAGAGCTTCCGCAGGGAGTTCAGCCGGAGGAAATCCGATGAGGGCCGGCCGGAGCCTGGCCGAAAGGCCCGCCCCAGCAAGGGCAACAGCGATGTTTGCCCACGGTCGTGCATGCCGCCCATCAGACTCAGGAGCCGCCCTTGCGGTGGCGCGCTGGTTGCTGGTGGTTGCCGTCTTTGCGCTGAGCATTTGCCTCGGCTGTGGAAGCGGCAGTGGCGGAAACTCATCTTCTTCCGCTGCCAGTGCCGGATCGGGCAGCAACGTGATCGCCGCGCCCGCCGCCAACGTGCAGGAAATCACGGTGAACAAGGGGCCGAATTTCGTCTTCACCACCGTCACCGTCTGTGTTCCGGGCAGCAGCAATTGTTTTGACGTCCCCGACGTGCTGGTGGACACGGGCTCCTTTGGGCTGCGCATCCTGGCCTCGGCTGTTCCCGGACTGGCGCTCCCCCAGGGCAGCGTTGCCGGCGGGCCGTTGGCCGAATGCGTTCAGTTCCTGGACAATTACCTGGTTTGGGGTTCGGTGAGGCTGGCCGACGTGAAGATGGCCTCTGAAGTAGCCGGCTCGGTGCCCATTCAGGTGATCGCCGATCCCGCATTCCCCACCATTCCCGGCAGTTGTGGTACGGCCGCCAACGCCCATCAAAATGCGCAGACCCTGGGCGGCAACGGCATTCTGGGCATTGGCCTGTTGGTGCACGATTGCGGTCCGGGTTGCGTCACCAGCGCCCCTCCGGGACGCTATTTCGCCTGCCCCGCTTCCGGATGCGCACCAACCCCGGTGCCGCTGGCCAGCCAGGTGCAGAACCCGGTAGCCCTGTTTGCCGGGCCTGATAACAATGGAACCATCCTGGAACTGCCGGCCTTGCCCGCCTCGGGAAGGTCCAGCGTAACCGGCGCCCTGGTCTTCGGCATCGGAACCCAGTCCAACAACGGGCTGAACGGCGCCACCGTCCTGCGGGTTGACGGGAATGGCAATTTCACCACCACCTTCAACAGCCAGTCATTCACCAACAGCTTCATAGACAGCGGCTCCAACGCTGTCTATTTCCTGGACAGCTCGACGCTGGGAATCCCAACCTGCACCAACACCGGCCGCTTCGGCCCCGACGTGGTCAAGTTCTACTGCCCCGCCTCCACACAGGGCCTGTCGGTCACGCAGACAGGAACGAACGGCGCCAGCAGCAGCTTCATCTTCAACCTGGCCAATGCCGAATCGCAGTTCAACAGCGGCTCCGAGGCCCTCAACGACATCGGCGGCCCCAACCCCGGCGGTTTCGACTGGGGAGTGCCATTCTTCTATGGACGCAACATCTACACGGCCATTGAGGGAGCCGGCACCCCGGCCGGCAGCGGCCCGTACTGGGCGTATTAGAATCTGTCCAGAAACTAGGCACTTGCTTGTTTTTCTTTGGATTATGTGGAAGCCCACGGCTTTAGCCGTGGGAATCAAGGCATCAAGTCTGAAGCGGCTTTAGAGGCTGCTGAAAAAGACGAATGCTCCGTAGTTTTGAAAGGGCGCGGCTTTAGCCGCGCCGTAATGGCCCTTTATTTTCAATATCCCGAGCGGGCTTCAGCCCGCGAGGGATCTGTTCTCGGGTGGATACGGAGACTTTTTCCGCAG
>JBEKQR010000570.1:0-2548 GCA_049519515.1 Candidatus Korobacteraceae bacterium | reverse complement strand
ACTTTACCCTTCCCGAGGTGGTGATGTTGCCGGTCGAGCCGGTTAGCCTGCATCCCGGCGAATCGGTCCCCATTCGGCTCAGCTTTCGAATCAAGGATGGGTTCCACATCAACTCCAGCAAGCCGATCCAGCAGAATTTGATTCCGACCAGCGTCAGGTTCAGCCCGCCCTCCGACATTCTGGTGGGCAAGTTCACCTATCCGGCGGGAGAGCTGATGCAATTGCCGTTCATGCCCGACGAGAAGCTCAGCGTCTATTCGGGAGCGTTTCAGGTGAGCGGCCTGCTGAAGACCACCAACGCTATCTCGCCCAGCACCTATCGGGTGCGCGGCGTGTTGAGGTATCAGGCGTGCACCGACCGGCAGTGCTTTCCTCCGCGCACGACGGAGTTCGCCTTCGACGTAAAGGTGGTCCGCGTGAAGCATCCCCGCCGAAACCCGCCGCAGAGCCCGCACGCTCACAGCTGATGCTTTGGGGGCTGTCCCTTAAGCCGAGGGCGGTTGGGCCTACGCCCAAAAAGAAAAGGTTCTCGGGATTACCTGCTCCGAGAACCTTTTTTCTGCGCGCTAAAAACTTTTTCAGACCGTCAGGCTGCTCGCCCGACAAGTTGATTCGATTCCGGATCTCCGGTTGATGTTGGCCTGCCTTGAGGAATTTTTGGCAACCAGGTCCGCAGCAGCAGGATAATGACGGCCAGGAACGCCCAGAGCCTCGGGTCGGGGAGGGCGGCGGCGATAAGGCCCGCCCGCACCTCGCGAGCCGTCGCCGCCATGCCAAATCTCTCCAGGCTCGGGTTAGCCGTGCCCGCAGCCGCGCTCCAGCCGGTTTCCGGTCCCTCCCATCCCGCTCGGGCAGGCGTGAACCGCTCCTGCCCGGCATGCGGCTTCGACAGCAGCTTCTGCAGGTCAGGCCGGATGGGAGATCCGGAAGCGGCGGCAGCCAGGGCCGCAATCAGTATCGGAACGGGTAGCCAGCGTCGCAATATCGCTTGCACCTTTGCTTGGATGCGCAATCCGCCGGACGGGCGTGGCGGGTGAATTCAACCTCTCCGCAAATGCAACATTCGCCGGGAACTCCGCGCCTGGCTTCCCGCCGCAAGGTAAAAGCGGGCCGGCCGGGACTCCGGTTTGGGGGATGGCCCGCGCAGCCGCTGCTTACCGGCACAGCACTGGCACATGCTAGAATTGCAACAGTGTCTCGCGAGTGACCTTTTGATTGAGTTAGCCCCGTCAATACTATCGGCGGATTTTGCCCGTCTGGCCGAGCAGGTTCGCCCTGCGCTGGATGGAGGGGCAACTCTGCTCCATGTGGACGTGATGGACGGCCACTTTGTGCCCAACCTGACGGTCGGGCCGGCAACGGTTTCCGCTCTGCGCAAGGAGGTTGGGGTACCGCTGGATTGCCACCTGATGGTCGAGAACCCGGATGACTTCATTCCCGCCTTCATTGAGGCGGGGGCGAACTGGATTTCGGTTCACCAGGAGACCTGTGTTCACCTGCATCGCACCTTGGAGCACATCAAGTCACATGGCGCGCAGGCGGGCGTGGTCATCAATCCGGCCACGCCGGTTGAAACTCTGGAAGCCGTGCTGTACATGGTGGATTACGTGCTAGTGATGTCGGTTGACCCCGGTTTCGGCGGGCAGGCATTCATTCCCTACTCGCTGGAGAAGATTCGCAAGCTGGCCATGATGCGGGCTGCGCGGGGCTACGGCTTTCGCATTGAGGTGGATGGCGGCATCGCCCTGGATACCGTCGCCGACGTGGCGCGGGCCGGAGCGGAAATACTGGTCGCCGGCCATGCGGTCTTTGCAAGCGGCGACATTCGCCGCAATGTAGAACAGCTGTTGCAAGCGGCCAGGCAGGCTACAGCTCAACGGGCGTAGCCGGTTTACAGCCGGCAAGGGCGAGCCTGGGCTCATCATCTGGCGAGTTGGGAGCCGCTCCGGCTGCCGCGATCAAGACGGTTCAATAGTACGGCAGTTGCCGGCGATTCCGGTGAGTGCTCGTTTTTCAGAGGTGTCAGGGATGTTTCGTCGCATAACCATCGTTGTCCTAGTCGGGTTGCTCTTGTGCCTGGGGATTGCTTGTCACAAAAAGAAAAAGGCAGCCCGCAACCCGCTGGACGAGATCGACTCGACGCAGCCGGAGAAGGTGCTGTTCGATAAGGCGATGGATGCCATGAAGCACAAGAAGTGGGAAAGAGCGCGCCTGAACCTGCAGACGCTGATCAACACTTATCCTGATTCCGAGTACATCGCCCGGGCCAAAATGGGGGTCGGCGACGCCTGGCTGGCCGAAGGCGGAGCGGCGGCGCTGACGCAGGCGGAAAGCGAGTTCAAGGATTTCATCACTTTCTTCCCCAACATGCCGGAAGCGGCCGAAGCGCAGATGAAGATTGCCGACATCCATTTCAAGCAGATGGGCAAGCCTGATCGCGACTTCACCCACGCCAAGCGCGCCGAGCAGGAATGCCGGCAGTTGCTGCTGCAATTCCCCGATTCCGAGCTGGCCGAGAAGGCGCGTGTGCGGCTGCTGCAAGTGCAGG
>JBEKQR010000569.1:0-4024 GCA_049519515.1 Candidatus Korobacteraceae bacterium | reverse complement strand
TTGCGATCCGGCTCCCTTGGCGAGTGCTCCGTTTCCACGTCCCGATATAGCGGGCGCCGTAGACGGCGAGCAGCAGGAATAAGCCCCACGCTGTCGCCACGTACCGGCCCTGCAGCTGATACGTTTCAATGCTCAAGCCAGCCAGAAAGGCGAACAAGGCCAGCGGAAGAAAACGCCGAATGCCGCTTTTCAGCAGTTGATACGAGCCCACGCCTGTAACAAGGGCGAGTGGCCACAGGACCCACGCGTACATCGCGTAACCCTTGTCAGCTAAAAAGCGGGCAACGCCGCGCGGAAACCCTTGCGTGCTCTTCCACCAGTTCCACTCCCATTGCTCGTAGTGCGCTGCCATTACCGGATGGTCGTAGTGTGGCGGCTCGACCGGCTTCTGCCACACCAGCGGCCTTGTGATGTGCTGCTGGACGAGGTTGAGTTCATACGGCGGCAACCATGGGCTTCCGGTGGTCCGCCAATTCAGGTATGCCACCCACATGAACACGGGAACCAGGATGACCGCAACCGGTAGTGCAACCTTCCTGAGGAGCATTGGCCATCGCATGCCGGATTTCCAGGCCCAAACGGATGCTCCCAGGCAGAGGCCTGCAGCGAGTAAACAGCCTTCGTAGGGCCGCGACGCGGCCAGCAGAGCAAGGCCAATTCCCAGGCAGAACGACGCGCCAACACTGTGTCTCTTTATTATGCGTGGCATGGCGCCTAGAACTAGAGCGCCGCCCAAAATGACAATTCCTTCGCCAAAATAGAATTCGGTCATTCGGTTTTTGGCGACTAGCAGGACGAACAGCATTGCGCCCCATAATGCCCATCGAGGCGCCACCCAACCCTGTAGCATCCAGCAAATCGCAGCCGCGGCTGCGGCAATCGTAAACAGCATTCCGTACCAGGATTGGCCGGTAAGGACCTGGGCAGCGGCCATGAAAAGGCCCGTGGCGGGCGGATACATCGAGTGATAGCTAGGCTTCTGGTTGACGTAGAAGGTCTCGAAATAGAACGACATCGGGTGAGTGGGGTTAGTCACCCTCCCGCAGGCAAATGTGTCCGCCGCCAATTGTTGGCTGAACTCATCGGTAATTCTCGGGGGAGGCACGGGCACGATGGGAAGCAATGCCAGCCGCCCGGCGAATACCAGGACAAAGATTGCCGCCACCACGCGGACACGGTGACGCGCGAGCGAATTGAAGCCGTGCTCCAGGCGGGTGAGAGCGGCCGCCAACAGCGGCCAGCGCCGCTCGCTGCTTAGCAGGACGGCGGCCCATATCATCAACTCGAATAGTAGCCAAACGAAAATATCACTCAGCAATTCGGAGACACTATGGACCTCGATCGGGAAGTGTTCGATCACAACGCCACTATTCGCAATTCATGGTCCACCATAACCGGCCGTGTTTCCAGTAGCTTACGGTGAGCCGGATGAATGGGCTGTCTCCAGAAGGAATCGACGCGTCCGCGTCCTGTCACCAATCGGTTACTGGTCTGTCTTATCGAGCATGGAGCTGGTTGCCGCACCCTGTCATCCATAACGGACCGCCTGCGCGGGGCGGCTGCGGATGATTCTGTATGCAGAACCATATATACGGCTGCTTGCCTGGTGGCTTGTTACCTCAGGGAAGGTCCGGGCGGACGGTCGTGCCGGCGGTCATTTCCTTCTTGATCGCGCGCCTCGCCTCGTCGAAATATCCAGGAACCTTCTAGCCCTAATGCCCACAAGCGATTTCCCTGCTCCCGCTGTGCCTGATGCGGTATGATTGCCTGTTCTCATGCTCCCAATCCAGTAAAAGTATTGGACGGGTTTGATCCCGTCGCCATATAGTTGGCCGCTAGTCAGACAATTCTCGCCATCGAGTTCGCCCGAGCCAGCGAAAACATGCCCGCTCGGAATGCGAGCAGAGGGAAAATTGTCGCAGCAATCATCTTTTGTAGGCGAGTATTTTTTGTAACGAGCGATCATCTTTTGTAACGGAGGAACGACGATGAAGGGCTGGTATGACCTGAGTTGGAATTTTGGGCCGGGGATGGCGATTCCCCAATGGCCCGGGCAGAAAAATCAGGAGTTCACGCTGACCAGTTTCAAGATGGAGAACACCGGCGGCTGCCAGGATTTCATGTCCCTGAACCTGCACTGCGGAACCCACGTGGACGCGCCCGGTCACTACGCGCCCGGCGGCGACTCCATCGAGAAGGTCCCGTTCGAGCGGCTGATGGGCACCTGTTTTTCGGTGGATCTGGAGCGGGGGCCGCTGGAGGCGATTGACGTCAAGGATCTGAAGCCGTACGAGCAGTGGATGGGCAAGTCAGACATGTTCTTTGTGCGCACCGGGGCGGACCTGATGTGGGGCACGAAGGATTATGGCACGAAATACCAGTTCTTCACGCCGGCGGCGGGAGAGTACCTGTTGGAGAAGGGAGTAAAGGTGCTGGGGATGGACACGCCTGGTCCGGACGCCCCGCTGCCGAGCGGATTTCGCAAGGGGTCTCCGTTGCACTTCACGCTGCTGGGTGCGAATGTGCTGATCATCGAGAAAGAACCTGGCGAACCTGCGGAGCGTGTGCGGGCGGGAGACGTATGTATATGCTTTCCCGATCAAGATCGAAGGTGCATTCGGGGCGCCTGCCCGGGTGCTGGCCAAGGAGCTGAACGTATGACGACTACCTCGCCGGAACCCCAAAGAAGTAAGAAAGTGATAGGGCTTCTCGGCATTGGCCTGGTGGGAAGAGCAGTCGCACGCCGTCTGCTTGATGCCGGCTTCACGGTCGTGGGATACGCACCGAGCCTCGCCTCGCGGGAGGCTCTGAGGGTTCTCGGGGGGCGTCCGGTGGACTCTGTCGCCGAGGTCGGGCGGGTTTGCGGGCGCGTGGTGCTGGCCGTATTCGACACCAAGCAAGTCGAAGATGTGGTGGAAGGCGAGGGCGGGCTGCTCTCTGTGGCCCCGCCGCCTGGAGAGTCCCGCATTGTGATCAATCTCAGCACGTGTGAACCGGAGCGCATCGTCGCGCTGAATGCGCGGACGCGCGACCGGGCCTCTTTTGTGGAAATGCCTATTTCCGGCACCGCCGTGCAGATCGCCAAGGGCGATGGTGTAGGTTTGGTCGGAGGAGAGCCCGCCGTTATCGAATCGGTTGATTCGTTGCTGGCGGTAATCTGCCCGCGCCGGTATTCGGTCGGCGGCGTCGGGGCCGGAGGAAAGACAAAGCTTGCGGTCAACCTTATTCTCGGACTCAACCGCGCAGCCATGGCAGAAGGGATTGCTTTTGCCGAGAAGCTTGGCTTGGATACGCACGCGTTTCTGGAAGTCGCGCGCGGCTCCGCCGCCTACTCCCAGGCCATGGATGTAAAAGGCAAGAAGATGGTTGAGCGAGACTATGCCACTTCCAGCAAGGTCGTGCAGAACCTGAAAGATTTCATCATCATTCGCGAGTACGCGCGGGAAGCTGGTCAGGCTTTGCCCTTCTCGGAGGTCTACATCGAATTGATGCAGGGACTGGTTCAGGCGGGTGAAGGCGACTGGGATACTGCCGCCATCATCGAGGCAGTTCGCCGCCGGACCTTGCCGCGCACTGAGAAGCACGGATCGCCTGCCAAAGCGAACTAGGCGGGTGTGGATAGTTAATAAGAAAATGGCGCAAAACAAAAATGAAAATTAAGTCGATTGAAACATTTCCGCTGGCGCTTCCCATGCGGACGCCGATTAAAATGGCGCGCCAACTGGTCGACAAAGCGCTGACCATTCTCGTGAAAATAGAGACCGACGAGGGCATCAGTGGTTTCGGAGAAACCGCCGCGGCCATCGCCTTTTCGGGGGAAACGCTGGCTTCATTGAAGTTTGCCATCGACAAGCACGTGGCGCCGGCCTTGATCGGCAAGAATCCCTTCGACATCACCCTGATTAATCTGATGATGGAAAAGATGATGATGCACAATCAGGGGGCAAAGGCGGCCGTTGACATTGCTCTTTACGACATTGCCGGCAAGGCGCTTGGCGTGCCGGTGTATAAGCTGCTGGGCGGC
>JBEKQR010000568.1:0-3342 GCA_049519515.1 Candidatus Korobacteraceae bacterium | reverse complement strand
ACGAATCGTCGCTCGTACCTGTTAATGGCGGATCAGAACTCCAATACGGCTGCCAGCCAAGGCATCTTCCAGCGAATCGACCAGTTGTGCCAGATCTCCCTGGTGCTGCTGTTGGGGACCGGGCTTTTTACCCTGGTTGGCACCGGCAAGCTTGATGGCTTTAGCATCGTGGTTGCCACCGCCGCCCTGGCCGTGCGCGGCGCCATGCTGCTGCGCGGGAACAACTGGACGGTTCCGGCGCGCTGGACGTCCCTGCTGGGCCTGCTCTACGTTCTGCTGTTTCTTGTCGATTGCTTTTTCATCTCACGCAGTTTTGTAAATGCCTCGATCCACCTGGTGCTGTTCGGAATTGTGGTGAAGCTGTTTTCGGTGGAGCGCGATCGCGACCTGCTTTATTTGGCCGTGCTGGCATTCCTGGAAGTGCTGGCGGCGGCGATTCTGACGGTTGAGACCGGGTTCCTGACGGCGTTCGCGCTGTTCGTGGTGGTCAGCATCGGCACTTTCATCGCCCTGGAGATCCGCCGCTCAGTCGTCTTCAGCCACCGGGCAGAACTTCTGCAGACGCAACTGCCGTCCCAGCCGACGGCCAATCGGCGCCTGTTTGAGACCCAGGCTCCTCCACCCCAGCAGACGCAAAGTCAGCGTGTGCTGGAGACCCCGTCTGCCGATCCGCACTGGCGGCAGCTCTACCGCGCGCTGGCGGCCATCACCATCGCCCAGGCGCTGGGGATTGTGCTGTGCGCCTCACTCATCTTCTTCGCCCTGCCGCGTCTCGCGGGCGGATACCTGGGCGACCTGGCCCAGCAGACCGACCTGATGAGCGGCTTCGGAGAACGCGTGCGGCTGGGCCAGATTGGCCGCATCCAGCAGTCGTCGCAGGTAGTGATGCACGTGCGATTCGATGGCACCGCTCCGCCGGAGATCCGGCTGCGGGGCGCCAGCCTGGCCAACTTCGACGGGCAGAACTGGAGCAGCAGCCCACACGGCGTTGCTCCGGTGGTGACCATCTCCCAGGCGTTCTTTCGCCCGGCGGAACCTGGGGGCCTGCGCAGCTTCGCCAGCGGCCATACGGCGCGGCTGGTGCAATACCGGGTGATTCTTGAGCCCATCGGCACCAACGTCGTCTTCGTGGTCCCGACGCCACGCGCCCTGTTCGGAAACACACGGCAGGTGCTAGAAAGCTTCGACGAATCCATCGAAACGCTTGACCCGGACCGGTTTCTCTCCAGCTACTCCGGCGTCTCCGACATTGCGCAGCCGAGCCGCGCCGACCTGATGGAAGCCTCGGGCGCGGCTCCCCGCGGGATGCCGGCGCGCTACGCTACCGCGCCAGCCGCAGCGCGATCCCATCGCCAACTTTCTTTTCGAGCGCAAGCGCGGACATTGCGAGTACTTTGCCTCGGCCATGGCGGTGATGTTGCGCGAGCAAGGCGTTGCCAGCCGGGTAGTCACCGGCTTCCGCGGCGGCGAGTTCAACGAGTTGACGGGAAGCTACATCATCCGCGCCCGCGACGCGCACGCCTGGGTGGAAGCCTACATTCCCGGCAAAGGCTGGGCCACCTTCGACCCCACTCCGGCAAGCGGGGAAATCCCGGGCCGCTGGAGCAAGCTGCAGCTCTACCTCGACGCCGCCAACGAATTCTGGCGGGACTGGGTGGTCAATTACGACTATGCCCATCAGCGCATCCTGACGGCTTCCACCATTACCCACAGCCGCCGGGCCAGCGAGAAAGCCTGGGCGATGTTTACCGGCGTTTACCCGCGCCTGATCGGATGGGCGCGCGCCCTGAGCCGCAGCGTTTCCCTGCACCCGCGGCGCTACCAAGCTATGGGAATGGCCGTCATCGGTCTTGCCCTATGCATCCCGCTGAGCATGCAGACGGCGCGCTGGATGCGGCGAAGCGCCCTGCTGGCGCAGCCCGGCCGCGACCCGAAACACGCCGCCACCCTGCTTTACGAGCAGATGACGCGCGCCACCGGGAGCCGTGGCTGGCGGCGCAAGCCCAGCCAAACCCCCTCGGAGTTCGCCTCTGCCATTTCGCATACGGAGTTGCACGCCGCCGTGGCCCGCTTTACCCTGCACTACGAGCGCGCCCGCTACGCCGACTCGGCCGAAGATGCCGCCCTGCTGCCAGGATTGCTGCAGCAGGTTAAGAGCGCGGCGAGGTAGCAGCGCAGCTAAAGTATTTTATTGTTATGAATTCTGCGGTTGACCGTACCCTTGTGCGGAAGGCCTTCATCGCGCAACTTATCCAGAAGGAAGGTCTCTTTTCCTGCTCTGTGCAACTCTGTGTTCTCTGCCCTGAAAACAGGAGTCGCTACACGTAAAATCAACGACTTACAGCCTTCCTATTTTCATGTTTTCTGGGTGGGATTTCATCCCATGTGCGACTGCGGTTCGTTGTTGTTCTCTGTTACCCTCCTTCAGCGGGCCGGGGCTGCGGAAGCTGCCGTCTCCGCCGCGCCGGGAGTTGAGATGTCGATCTTGGTGGCTGGTCCGAGTGCCGCCAGCGGCTTCTCGAAGTCCTTCAGGTTGCCGACCACCAGCACGGCGAACTTCTGGGGATGGACATACTTCCGAACCACCCGGTTGACGTCCCGGGCGGTCACCTTCTCCACTTTGTCGCGATAGATTTCCAGAAAGTTAAGCTGGTAGCCGTAGAAGTCGCAGGTCATGCGTTCGCGCAAGACCTTTGCCGGGGTATCAAAGCGGAAGATGAAGGAGTTCAGGATAGCATCCTTGGCAAACTTCAGCTCGCTTTCCGAAGGCGGGTCGGCCTTGAACTGCGCCATCGCCTGCCGCATTCCCTGGATGGCCTCGACCGCCGTGGCGGTCTTGGTGGCGATGGTCAAATAGAAAATGCCGGGATGGTCCCACTCGGCGCCCAGGCGTCCGCCCACGGCGTAGGCCAAGCCGCGCTTGGTGCGCAGCTCCGCCATAAGCCGGGAAGCGAACCCGCCGCTCAGAACCTGGTTCATGACCTGGACGGCGAAGTAGTCCGGGTTGCTGCGTTCGATGCCCAGGGTGACAAAACGGATTTCACTCTGGTTCACGTCTGCCTTGTCGACGACATACAAACCGGCCTTGGCCGGCTGCAGGGGAATCTCCGGCTTCTTGACCTGCGGCCCGCGCGGCCAGCCGGCGAAGGCGTCGCGCAGCTTCTTTTCCATTTGCGCGGAGTCGAAATCGCCCACCAGACCCAGGATCATGTTATTGGGAGCCACATGCTGCCGGTACCAGTCCAACAGGTCGGCGCGCGTCACCGCTGCTACGGTGGCGTACTGCGGTTCCCGGGCGTAAGGATTGTTTTTGCCATAGGCGAGTTTCTGGGCCTCGCGGTC
>JBEKQR010000567.1:0-3799 GCA_049519515.1 Candidatus Korobacteraceae bacterium | reverse complement strand
GTTCCGCGCCGCGCAGTTCGGCGCTAACCTGGGGTAGTTTTCTTCTTGGCAAACATTGCGCTAAGGTATCTCGCATGACGCGGGGACTTGAGCGTTTTCAATCATCCGGACAGTCGCACTTCGTCACGTTCAGTTGTTATCAGCGTTTGCCCAACTTGCGTGAGCGGCAAGCCAACGAGGAAGTGTTGGCTGCGCTGGAGGTTGCGCGCAAGCATTTTGGCTTGCGGGTGTATGGCTTCGTTCTGATGCCCGAGCACGTGCACCTGCTGGTGAGCGAGCCGGACCGTTCCACTCTGGCTGATGTTATTCGCAGCGTGAAGTTCGTTTCGGCCAAGCGAGCTCGGCGGCTGGGCGGTAGCGGACCCTTTTGGCAGAAGCGCTACTATGACCGCAATATTCGCAGCTATCGGGACTTTCTGGAAAAGCTGCGCTATATACACCGCAATCCGGTTAAACGCGGACTCGTGGAAAGTCCGGGAGATTGGGATTGGAGCAGCTTTCGACATTATGCCCTGGGAGAGTTGGGGATCGTTGAGATCGAGTCCGAGTGGACGGCCAGAAGGCGAGAATGCGAAGTGGACGTCAAGGCGCCGCCGTCGGAACAAACTACCCCAGGTTAGCGCCGAACTGCACGGCGCGGAACCTGGGGCACCCGGCTCATGTTTTCTTAAAATTGTGAGACGATAGGATGTCTGTATTGACCGTGCAGGATCACTTCTATGTTGATATTTCCCGCCGAGTGGCGCTTTGAATCTCCGGGCCCTCTTTCCGACCAGGCCGTGAGGGAAATCTCAGATCTTATCGGCAAGATCACTGCAAATGGCGACAGTTGGAACATTT
Source organism: Candidatus Korobacteraceae bacterium (assembly GCA_049519515.1). Classification (GTDB taxonomy): domain Bacteria; phylum Acidobacteriota; class Terriglobia; order Terriglobales; family Acidobacteriaceae; genus CAWBRT01. Next base: position 2,959 of record JBEKQR010000567.1, on the reverse strand, counting down.
TGGAAACATTCAAATCGGGCTTCGCTTCCGCCGCTGGCACAACGTCTGGATGGAGTTCGAGTGAGAGCTGGGCACAGACGGACCTTCAGGGTTACATGCAGGCGGCTGCCGAAAATGCCCCTCTCTTCATTCAAGCCTTTTACGACACATGCGAGCAACTGAAAGCGGCTGGCACTCCCGTCCCAGACGTCGCTTTTATCAACCGGACGCTGGCGAAGGGCACCGCCGGATACGAAATTCAGCCGCCCAATCTAATTGCGGTGGCTGGGGACCGAGGAATTATCGAGCCGGTTCAGCAAGTCTTATCGCTGGACCAGCAGGCACAGAATGTAATCCAGGCATCGCTCGCCACTTCCGAACAATTCCTTCAGCAAGGGAAAAATCGGCCAGCTGTTCAGGAGGTGTTATGGCTCTTAGAGACGCTGTCGACGGCCTTTCAGGGCATCGACACAGCCGCCGGCACTGTGCAGGGGAAATATTTCAACAAGATAATTGCGGACCTTCACGCTAGGCACGCTGGGAAAACATTGGCGTTGGTACTGGAATGGTGTACCAGCCTGCACGGCTATCTTTCCTCTCCTACAGGCGGAGGCATCCGCCATGGCACCTACATCCTCCGCCCCGATCTAAATATCCAAGATCACGAAGCGCGCTTGTTTTGCAATCTCGTCCGCAGTTACATTTTCTTCTTAATCGATGAGCATGCACGACTTACCGGAAACCAGCAGGTTTTGGTTTAGAGGACCGCGTTCAATTTAGTTCCGCGCCGCGCAGTTCGGCGCTAACCTGGGGTAGTTTTCTTCTTGGCAAACATTGCGCTAAGGTATCTCGCATGACGCGGGGACTTGAGCGTTTTCAATCATCCGGACAGTCGCACTTCATCACGTTCAGTTGTTATCAGCGTTTGCCTAACTTGCGTGAGCGGCAAGTCCGTAAGTAAGTGCCGCGGGTGCCCACTCAAGCTTCTTTTGCTTTGAGTGGAGCAGTTTGCTAGCCTCGACCAATCTGTGTAGACCCTCTCCATCGTGTTCCGAGGTGCGCCCACACGGCGGTGCCCGAGCATAGAATTTTCCTGTCAAGCCCCTTGCTGCCACCCTTTTCTCGCAAGCCTCTGAAAACAGACATTAAATTTTCCCTCCACCGATGTCACATTACCCCGCCCTGAAATGCCATACTGGAATTAGAGACACTTCGGCATCACCCCTGAGCGCGTTTGTCGAGGCCTGTTCCGTCTCGAACCTTATCCTCTGTCGGGCCAAGAATTTACCCGCAAGCGCTTAGGCATGAATAATTTGCGCGGGGAACTTTGGCCAACCCACTGAAACGAAGGAATTTCCTCCCAAACCGGGGGGTATGGGGTACTGCGGGTGGCCCATCTTTAAGCGTCGTGCGGTTCTACGCTAGATGGGGCCGGGGACTTTTTAACACCCACATCGAACTACCCCACCCTTCGCCAAGAGCAGGCGAAAGGGTGGGGCACCCGGCCTAAGCGGGTCAATTAGTCCTTTATTCTTTGCAATTTACAGGCTGGTGTGTGTTCACTGTATGAATTCCTGGTTGACTTTCTTGGATTGCTTTCGTAACGTGCAACCAGGAGTATATACGGCGTGTCTACGTAAGGTAGATTAAACTCGTCGGGCAGAGGAGTTGTTATGGCAGTCGCGCACGCACAGATGGTCCGCTGGGGAAATAGTTTGGCTGTTCGTATTCCGAAGAATGTGGCGGACGAAGCGCGCCTGGCCGAGGGCGACAGGCTCATTCTCCAAGTTGAATCGCCTGGTAATGTTGCCATTAGGGCTGTCGAGAGACCTACGCTTGATGAGTTGTTGGAGCGAATTACGCCGGAGAACTTGCACAAAGAAATCCATTGGGGCAAGCCCGTGGGGAACGAAGCTTGGTAGCAGGCGAATGGGTTCCTGAAGCCGGAGACGTAATTTGGATTGATCTAGCCCCCACCGTCGGTCACAAGGAAGCGGGAAAGCGTCCAGCGTTAGTGCTTTCTCCCTCTTCCTATAATCAGAAAACCGGTCTCGTGATCGCTTGCGCAATGACCACGGAAAAGAAGGGATATCCATTTGAGGTGGGAATGCCCGATGGTGGAATTGTTCTTGCGGATCAAGTCAGGTGCCTCGATTGGCGGTTCCGCAACGCCCGACCTAAAGATACAGCTCCACCCGAGGTTGTAAAGCAAGTGCGCGTGTTGCTTGGAACACTCCTGCAAATCTAGACACTAAATTCCGCCGCCAATGACCCTGTGCGGCGAATCCAAAAACTACCGGCGCGATTTCGGCTGGTAAGGATCCCATCAGAGCGGGTTGTCAAGGGATAATCTCTTTTCAGTTGACACTTCGTCTTTTCTTCGCCATGCTGTAGGCATTAGGAGGGTCGCGCTATGGCTCTGACCCGGCGGCAACGGCAGGTATATGACTTCATTGCCAACTTCGTCTCGCGCAAAGGATACTCTCCGTCTTTCGAGGAAATCGGTGAAGGTCTGGGGCTGAGCTCGCTGGCCACCGTCCACAAGCACATCACCAACCTGGAGCAGAAGGGCATCCTGAAGCGCGATTACAACCGCAGCCGCTCCATCGACCTGCTGCCGCTGAAATCGCGCGCCAAGGCTGCCATGGCAATTGCGGCGGTCGAGCTGCCGCTGGTCGGCCGCATCGCCGCCGGCAAGCCGGTGGAGCAACTGGAGAATCCGGCCACCCTCTCGCTCGCCGACTTCACCCGCTCAAAGGATGTCTTTGTCCTGCAGGTTACCGGCGACTCCATGCAGGACGAGCACATCGTGGACGGCGACTACGTGCTGGTGGAAAAAGTGCCTGCCGCGCGCGACGGCGAGATTGTGGTGGCGCTGGTTGAAGGCTCGGAGACTACCCTGAAGCGTATTTATCGCGAAGGCGAGCGCGTCCGCCTGCAACCCTCGAACGCCAAGATGAAGCCCATACGGGTCCCGGCG
>JBEKQR010000566.1:0-3297 GCA_049519515.1 Candidatus Korobacteraceae bacterium | reverse complement strand
AAGGTGTACCTCCAACCTATATTCTTTTCGAAGGGTCATCCTGAGGCGCAGCAAAGCGAAGCCGAAGGATCTGCTGTTATTACGCATAAGCAAAAGCAGATCCTTCGCCTCGCGGCCAAAAGCAGGCCGCTTGCTCAGGATGACACTTCAACGGAAGCAGGGTACATCTATTCTGGAATCGCTCTATTAATGCAGGTCTCAATAATTAAATGCAGGTCTCAATAATGCAAACCACGAATGCCATAGGCCCTCGCGATTTGTGCCGGCACGTCTTCCGCTATTTCTTCAGGATCGGGCTATAGCCTTCGCCTTGCAGGCGGGAGCGGGTGGTCTCGGCATCTTTCAGGTCGGTAAAAGGCCCGACCTGCACATGGAAGAGCTGGTCGCTGGCTGCGGTGGTAATCACCGCCGGATATTGCTTCCGAAGCAGCGCCTGCTGCAAACGTTCCGCGTCTTCACGCTTGCGGAGCGCCGTCACCTGAACCATTACGCCGGAAAGGACCGGGCTTTGGGGCGGTTTTGGCTGTGCCGCCGGTGGGGCCGATGGGGTTGGAGCGGCCTTTGCCCGCTGCGAAGCAGATGGCGTCCGCGGCGGAACCGCTGGCGGCTTAACCGATGCCTGCGTCGACTTTGGCACCGGCTTTTTCTTTGGCTCCGGCTTTGCCGGCGAGAGCGGAGCGCCGGCTTCTTTCTTCTGTACCGACTTGTAAAAGCTGAGGTCCTGAGAGCTCGGTATGCCGGGCTTCTGACAGTTCTCACCCTCCGGACACTTGGCGGTTGAGGGCTCGGGAGACGGCGGCTTGACAACAGGTTTGACAGGGATGTTGGCCTGCGCCGGCGGAGAGGCGGGAACGGGAGGCGTGGACTGGCTGCTGCTGAGTCCGTAGCGGTAGCCAAAGGCAAACGAAAGCGCACAGAGCAGGGCCACGAGAAAGAACAACCCAAGCAGTTTGCCAATCCCCAAGGTGAACTCCTTTCTGTCCTCTGGTTCAGCTATCAGCTTCTGCAATTGCCGCTCCCTTTGATAATTGAACTGAGGCCCGACCCTGGTCCCCGACTCTCACCCCCAAAAGCGGCATTCGCCAGGGGCTCGCCAAAACAACCGCTCGCCTGCGTTTTTCCGCAGCCTGTCAAGCCGTGCCCTGATACAAAGCGGGATACAGCAACTTTGGTTCTGCTCTAGAACAGCCGCGCAAGGACAAACGCCCTCGACTGTCCTGGGCGGTCATGAACGCCCGTCCTATGTTCCAGCTAACTGCCTGCCTTTTCCTCCGTCTGTTTGCGCTCCGTCACCAGCTTCTGCAGGCCGGCGAGCAAATCCACGGGCACGGGGAAAATAATGGTCGTGTTCTTTTCGACGCCGATTTCCGTCAATGTCTGCAGGTAACGCAGTTGTATCGCCGACGGTTCGGTGGCGAGCAAGTGCGCCGCGTCTGCCAGACGCTGGGCGGCGGCGAACTCGCCCTCGGCGTGGATGATCTTCGAGCGCTTCTCGCGTTCGGCTTCGGCCTGCTTGGCCATGGCGCGCATCATGCCCTCGGGCAGGTCCACCTGCTTGACTTCGACGTTCACCACTTTCACGCCCCAGGGGTCCGTGTGCTGATCGAGAATGGATTGCAGGCGCAGGTTGATTTTGTCGCGGTGGGCGAGAAGCTCGTCCAACTCGACCTCGCCCAGCACGGAGCGCAAGGTAGTCTGCGCAAACTGCGAGGTCTGATACTGGTAGTTCAAAACCTCCAAGACCGCGCGGCGGGGATCGACGACGCGCAGGAAGATCACGGCGTTCACCTTCAGGGTGACATTGTCGCGAGTGATGATGTCCTGCGGAGGCACGTCGAAGGCGATCTGCCGCAGGTCCACGCGCACCATACGGTCTATGGGCACGAACACCAGGATGATCCCGGGCCCCTTGGGCTTGTCCAGAACCCGGCCCAGGCGGAAGATTACGCCGCGCTCATATTCGGAAAGAATCTTGATGGAGTTGACGATGTAGAGAGCGAAGATTACTACCACGACAAGGCCAAATAAACTCGGCACATTAGCCTCCGGAATCCGCCCATTTGAATCCTGCGCGGATTGTACCTCAGAATGCCCGGCTTCGGAGTGTGAAGGGTGGTTCGCCTCCAAGATTGGGCTGATGGCCTCCGCCGTTGCCCGCGCCGCGCGGCATTTGCGAAAGCCGGTCCACTCCAGGCCGGCCCTCCCCGGCCCCGCTGCCGGCGTTGTGCTTAGAGCTTGTTTCAAAAACATTCCCTTCCCGGGGAATAAGGCGTGTTCCCTCAGGGGCTAAAGTGTGTGCGTGAGAACTCGCGCACCGCCCCTACGGGGCTCAGAACCTTTCCATTTCGCCTTCCCAGCGCTGAAGCGCTGGGCTAAATTGCACCCCAGGAAACGCAAAAGCGGCGTTTCCTGGGGGCCCCGCAGCATCGCCGCTACGCGGCGCTGACAGTTCTCTGTTCCACTTCTCGGTCGTAACCGAGGTTCTCACGCACACTCTAAAGCCCGCATTTTTGTTGGCTCTGAACGGCGCGGCTCAAGGCACCCCAGCAAGTCAAATGCGGACTTGCTGGGGACCCCGCGAAGCCACGCCCTTTCAAAGCACTATTTTTGAAACAAGCTCCCGGCTTCTCAAGGCGTGTCCGATCACTCGCTTGCGGACAATTACTAAAGTACCGACGCCAAATTGTTAATTTTGTTTTAACGTTTACTCCGCGGGCGGAAAGTGGCAGGCCCAGGCCCGGGAAAACGAAAGCGGGAGGCATCTTCACCTTTATGGCCTTCCACGTTACGGCGAAGTGGCGCCAGCTGCTGCGAGAGCGGCACAACCTCAGTGTGCTCTACCTGGGGCTCTGCGCGCTGCAGATTCTCGTCATCGCTGCCGGCCTGCTTGTGGCCTGCCGGGTAGAGGGCCACGCACGGCAGATTGCTTACCCGCTCATGGGAGTTTTGCTGGTACTGGCGGCGAGCGCTTATGGGCGCCTGATCGGCCGCGAGCTGCGGAGCTCAGACAAGCAATTGCAGGCCGAAAAAGATGCGCTGGACCGGCGGGTGGAGGAGCGCACGGCTGCGCTGCGCGCCGAGGTGGAAGAGAAGCGCCGCGGCGAGTGCTTCGACCGCCGCCGCAACCGCCTGCTGGAGATGGTGGCCGAGGGCGCCTCGGTTCAGGAAGTGCTGACCGAACTGGCGCTGGTGGCGGAGGCCTTTTGCCCCTCCTCGCAGTGCTTCGCCGTCACCGCGGAGGAGGAGGAGTTGGTCATTGCGCCGAATCTTTCGCGACAGTGTCTCTCCGCCCTGGAG
>JBEKQR010000565.1:0-2501 GCA_049519515.1 Candidatus Korobacteraceae bacterium | reverse complement strand
TCAACTCGGCAACTTTACTGCCGCCAAGCGGCACTTGCTTGAGGCTTTGCGCTTGAACGATAAGGACGAAGATACGCGGCAACTGCTGGCCACTACCGAGCGAGTGCTGGAGGCCGATCCCTTCTCGCCCGGCGTGAAGGCCATGGAGCGGGCGCGGCGCACGGTCGCCGCATACGAGGCTGCGGCCGAGCGTCTGGATGCCTGTGTGCAATCCCGCTCGGATAACACCTCCCATTCGCATGCGTCCAATGGGACCGGCGATGCGGAACCAAATTCGTTAGTTACGCTGCAGGGTTGGGCCGCGCAGTTGAAGCCTTACGCCAACGTGCGCCGCCTGCGCGGGCGCGACGACTACGTCGAGAACATGTTGCGCTTCGTCTTTGCCACCGAGGAAGCCGCGTCGCGAGCATGCGGCCCGCCCGGCGGCCTCAATGCCACCATGGCCGCCATCGGCCAGCATCGCTGGAAGAGCGAGTAGATGAGACTGGTCGGAAAACATGCTGCTCCCAAGGGCGGGCCCTCCAGCCCCGTCCGCCGGAAATACTGGTCCTCGCTGCGGCGCATGCTGGCCGGACCGCAGTTGCTGACCCTGCGCGAAGAGCAGTTCTTTCTGGTGCTGGCCGTCATCATCGGGGCGGCCGCCGGGCTGACGATTGTGCTCTACCAGGTGGCCATCGAGGCCCTGCGCTGGCTGCTGCTGGGCAGCAGCCTGCACCCCGGGGCGCTGCGGGTGGTGGCCGTTCCGGCGCTGGCCGGACTGCTGCTGGCCCTGCTGGTCACCAGGTTCTTTCCCCGCGCCCGCGGCAGCGGAGTCAACCAGACCAAGGGCGCGCTTTATATCTACGACGGTTACATCGGCGGCGAGACCACCATCGGCAAGTTCCTGACCAGCGCGCTGGCCATTGGCAGCGGGCAATCGCTGGGGCCGGAGGATCCTTCGCTGCAGATGGGCGCCGGCATCGCCTCTTACATTGGACGCCGCTTGCAGCTCTCGCGCGAGCGCCTGCGTCTGCTGGTGCCGGTGGGCGCCGCCGCCGGCCTGGCTGCGGCCTTCAATGCTCCGATTACCGCCGTGCTGTTCGTCATCGAGGAGGTCATAGGGCGCTGGACGGCGGGCATGCTGGGCGCGATCGTGCTCTCGGCGATCTCCGGCGCCGTGGTCGAGCGCTGGTTTTTGGGCCAGCAGCCGCTGTTTCGCATTCCGGAATACCGCCTGGCGCATCCCGGGGAGCTGCTGGCGTATGCGGCGCTGGGCGTCTTTGGCGGCTTCGCCTCGCTGCTGTTCGTCAAGTGCCTGGCCTTCATCCGGCCGCGGCTGCAGCGGCTGCCGCCGTGGACGCAGTATGTGCAGCCGGCGGGCGCGGGCTTGCTGATCGGGCTGATCGGAATCCGCTTCCCGCAGGTGATGGGCGCCGGCTACAGCTACATGGACCAGGCCATGCATACCAGCTTCACCTGGCAGGTGCTGGCGATCCTGGCGGGGTTGAAAATCGTCACCACTGCGTTGTCCTCGGCCACGGGGACGCCGGGAGGACTCTTTGCTCCCACGCTGTTCATTGGAGCCATGCTGGGCGGGGCCGTGGGCGAACTGGAGCACGCCTTTTTTCCGTATTTATCGATTCCGGTGGGCGCTTATGCGCTGGTCGGCATGGGAACGCTTTTTGCCGGCATCTTGCGCGCCCCCATGACGTCGGTATTCATGATCCTGGAGGTGAGCGGGAATTATTCCATCATTCTGCCGGTGATCATCTCCAATACCGTTGCCTACCTGATATCGCGCAGCCTGCAGCCGGTGCCGATCTTCAGCCTGCTCTCGCGGCAGGACGGGCTCGACCTGCCATCCCAGGAAGAAGAGCGGGAGATCGAAATCCTGCGCGTCGAAGACGCCATGCATTCCTTCACCGATCCGGTGCTGCACGCCTCCGATACGCTGCGCCACGCCTTGGACGTGGCCCGGCAGAGCCAGCGTGATTTCTTCCTGGTGCAGATGCCCAGGGGGCGCTGGGCGGGAATCTCACGCGCAACCTTGTTGCAGTTGCAGCCCGATGTGGCCGCGGCAAATGCAGCCACGGCTCTTGCCGGGCCGCTGGGCGCGCGCGTCAACATGCTGCTGCCGGCCCTCCATCCGGACCAATCGCTGGAAACGGCGCTGCGCCAGATCAGCGACTGGCCGTTTCTGCCGGTTGTGCATCGAGCCAATCCGGCAATCCTGATGGGAATTATCTCCGTTGCCGACGTGATCGCCGCTTACCGGAAAGCAGGAGTGGAACACCCGGACCACGAGCTGCAAGCACGCTGAACTTCCTCGCACGAGATCCAGAACAGGGTGCCCCACCCTCACCGCCCGTTTTTGGCGGTTAGGGTGGGATTCTGATACAGCACGGACTAGTTTCCCACCCTAATCGTGCCAAAAGAAGGCACGATGAGGGTGGGGCACCCAAAAACCGTGGTGGGTGCCCCATCCGAGCTTCTTTTGCTCGGGTGGGGTTTTTGACTTTCTT
>JBEKQR010000564.1:0-2502 GCA_049519515.1 Candidatus Korobacteraceae bacterium | reverse complement strand
ATCAACTGTGCCGGGCTGCTTCAGCCCGATTCTGTGTAATTACTTCAAAATCCAACTCTCTGATCGCGTATTCGAGGGCACTCTCCTTCGAGAAGAAGAGCACCGTGCCGTGAGCGGGCAAGGTGGCTGCCCACTGCCGGTTCTGGTTCTTGCGGATGCTGACTAGCCCGCAAGCAAAGTCCGGCAGAGGGCCGTCTTTCCGAACGCGCCCGCAAAGAGGACACTTCAGGAAAGTGCGTGCCACAATAACTCCGGCCACCACCAGTGAAACGGCAACCGCCGCCAAGACAATAACTCTGACTAGCAGGTCCATAGATCACCCTGCTGGTGACCGCAGAGCAGAAGCGCAGCCATCACCCCTGTGGGCAGCAGGGCTGTGTAGCTGGTCTGCGGTACGGCTATAGAGCGTCGGGAGGAAGGAGATCGTGCGAAGCACGAGCCTCGAACCTCGGCGTTCTTCAGTTGTTTTGCAGAAGAAGCGGAGGTGAGGCGATAGGCAGGATAAGGCGTCTATCGGGTCACTCGGCTCCGTCTACACTGGATTCAGCCCAATCTCGCGCAACAGCAGCGCGCGATTGGGATTTCTGCCGCCGTTACTCGGAGGCTGGTCGTCTTGTTCTAATACGTCGTTCATACATCCTTGGGGTGCTTAAGTGAAAAGCGAGAGACGGAAGAAGAACTTCTTCGAAGGGGAGACTTAGCGGAAAGAGCGGAAGCTGCATGGACAGCCCCGCAAACTCTACTTTTCCCCACTCGTCCAAGCTTTAGCACCGCGCACCGTTAGAGGTCCGAAAACCTCAGCCACATTAGGAAAACCCTTAATCCGGGAGTTCCTGTTTTACCGCTCAGGCAAACTTCTTTCGAAGTCGTCGGGCAGTGGCCTGTGTGTCGCGCAGGAGCCTCACCTACCGAGGAACCATGCGTATCTATTACGTCTAAACAGCCAACATCTAAATCACCATACCGGCGGCAGTATATGCTTGTCAAGAAAAAATGTATGTTGAAATTGGCTTTCATTAAGCCAACCTGCCGGTTTCCATCGGAATCGATAGAAGGGGTAGCCGTAGGGGTATAGACTATCTTGCATGTTACATACTCTGAACGACAAAGAGAAGCTGGTCTGGCGGATTCGGCGCATCCGCGGACAAGTCGAAGCCGTGGAGCGCGCCCTTAACGAGGAACAGGAGTGCTCCGATGTGCTTCAGTTGATCACGGCTGCGCGAGGCGCGATGAACAGTCTCATCGTCGAGGTTTTGGAAGGCCACATCCGCGAGCACGTGCTCGACCCCAAGCAGAAGCTCGACTCACAGCACGTCGCAGCCGCCGAGGAATTGATTGACGTGCTCCGGTCTTACCTCAAGTGAACCGATTCTGCTAATCCGCATATACGAAAAGATCGCCAGACCATATTTCACCTGTACAACATCCTGCAGTCAGCGTGTGTCTGCGGCTGGGGTGGCCAGTGCGCTATAGTGATTTTGAATATCAAACTGCGCGCGGCCAGTCGTAGCGCTGCGCATGTTCAGGACAGCTTCATGGCCCGAAGAATGGAAATCTCACGCAAGCTACAACAAAAAGCAGAACAGCTTATCCCCGGCGGTGTCAACTCCCCGGTGCGCGCCTTTCGCGCGGTTGGGGGCGAGCCGCCGTTCCTGGTGCGTGGAGAAGGAGCGCGCGTTTACGACGCCGACGGAAATTCCTACATCGATTACGTGGGCTCGTGGGGACCACTCTTGCTTGGCCACGCGCCGCCCGAGGTGGTCGAGGCGGTGATCGCGACGGCGCGCAAGGGCACCAGCTTCGGCGCATCCACCCCGGCCGAGATTGAGTTGGCGGAGGCTGTCGTCGAGGCTTTCCCGTCGATCGAGAAGCTGCGCTTCGTCAGCTCCGGCACCGAGGCCACCATGTCGGCCATTCGCCTGGCGCGGGCCGCTACCGGGCGCAAACATATCATCAAGTTCGTCGGCTGCTACCACGGCCACACGGATGCGCTGCTGGTCAAGGCCGGTTCCGGCGTCGCCACCCTGGGCATCCCGGGATCGGCTGGCGTTCCCGAAGAGTTTGTTCAGTTCACCGTGGCCCTGCCCTTCAACGATGCCAAGGCGGTCGAGCAGGCCTTCGACAAGCTTAAAGGCCAGATCGCCTGCGTGATCGTGGAACCGGTGGTCGGCAACATGGGCTGCGTCCCGCCGCGGCCCGGTTACCTTGAATTTCTGCGCGAGATCACCCGCCGCCAGGGTGCGCTGCTGCTCTTTGACGAGGTCATGACCGGCTTCCGCATCGCCTTTGGCGGGGCGCAGGAGCTTTACGGCATCACGCCCGACCTGACGACGCTCGGCAAGGTCATCGGGGGCGGCCTGCCGGTAGGCGCTTACGGCGGCAGCGCCGAGCTGATGAAGCTGGTCGCCCCGCTCGGCCCCATGTACCAGGCCGGGACGCTGAGCGGCAATCCGCTGGCTATGGCCGCAGGGCTGGCTATGCTGTGCACGCTGCGCAACCATC
>JBEKQR010000563.1:0-2506 GCA_049519515.1 Candidatus Korobacteraceae bacterium | reverse complement strand
CACCGTTCTTGTCGAGAAGCAGGAAGCAGTTGCCCCCGCGCTGCAGCATCAAGCGGTATGTAGGGCAGGTACGTACAAGGGCTGAAAAGTCACCCAGAAGCTCTAAGACGAGATCGATTAATGGCCGATTCAGTTCACATGCCAAATCTTCCAGAGTCCAACGTGCATTGAAGGCCATTACGCGCTCCTGGACAACCGATGTTGTCTTTCAATCTGCAATCAAAAATCTGAAATCTTAAATCGCTATTGTTTGCCATCCGATTGCGGTTGGGGGCTGGTGCTGTCGGACTTGCTCTTCCCTGTCCGTGGCATGAGCACGCCGCCGCTGTGCGGGTTGGGAGTGCCGGCCGGAGGCATGCTTATTCCGCCGTGCGGGTTTTGCATGGGTGGCATAGACATGCCGCCATGCGGGTTCGGCATGCCGGACGCCATGGAGCCTCGGGGGATGCAGGTGGCGCGGCCGCTCTCGGCGACGCGCAATTCTGCCGTACACGGCCCGCTGTTAAGCTGGGCGGCGCCTGCCCTGCCGGGTTCCGGCTGTTCCGACTGCACCGAGAAAAGCTTGCCCTGCGCGTTGCCCGCGATGGCAACGGTCAGCCCGGGCAGCTCGTAGGCGACGAAGAACGGGCGCTTGCTCTGGGCCGCCTGCATGGCGCAACTGCTGGCGTTTCGGGTGGCGTCCTGCGGGCCTTGCGGTTGGAATTTTACCCGGCCGCAGTCGGTGGCGCCGCTGCCGGCCAGCTCCTGCAGCTTCTGCGTTACCGCGTCACCGGACTTAGCGGCGGGCGCGGAGGACTGGGCGGCGGAGGATTGGGCGGCGGATGCCGGAGACGGCTGCGAGCCCTGGCACCCGGCCAGAAACACCGCCAATCCGAGAATCATAAATGCCTTATGCATAGCGGCCTCATTGTAAACGAAACGCCTGCTCAGCCGGTCTGCCGGGAGACCCATCTCGAACAACAGCCGCCCCTAAATGGTCCGGCGGAGTTACGAAAGGGGGTCGGCTCTCAGGCTGAGCGCCTGCTCAAGCATCCCACAAGACCGCCAGCGGATGCGAACCGAACCCTCCATCTGCGACAAGGCTCACAACGGGACGGTGAGCGTTATCACAGCGGCGCCCCCGCGAGATTGCTCAAAATAGAGGAGTTTTTGTGGGGGAGGTGTACATGCCTTTCAAGGTGGATTCTGAGCTGGAATCGAAGTTCGTGACCAAGGCCACCACTGTTTCCAAGTGCGCCGGGGCACTGCTGTTCAAACAGGGAGACTTGGTAGATGGCCTTTACATTCTCAAGACCGGAAAGGCCCGCCTGACGCTCCGTTCGACCAACGGCCACATTCATTTCGAAGAGACGGTCGAGCCTGGCGGTCTGCTGGGCTTGCCGGCCGCGATCAGCGGCAATCCTTACAGCCTTACGGCAGAGGTGATCGACGATTCCGAGTTGAGCTTTCTTCCCCGCCAGGAGTTGGCCGGCCTCATGCAGAACGACATTGCGCTGTCCATGCGACTGGTGGAGCTGCTGAGCCAGGAAGTCCGGGCCATGCGCGAGATCATCGCCAGACCGGCCAGCGCCGGCAATTAGGCCCGGGAACAAAGCTGCGACTCGAACCAGGAAAACAGCTCCGGCGAGCCTCTCGGGGCCGGGAGCCAGTTTTTTCGCAGCCCGTGGAGCCGGCACTTACGGGAGCTGCCACAGCAGGAAGAAATGCAGCCGCAAGACAACCCGTTCACCATCCTGACCGCCATCGTCGCCCCAGCCGTCCTGACCAATGCCTGTTCGGTGCTCTGCCTGGCGACCGGCAACCGCATCGCGCGAGTGGTGGACCGCACGCGCGCCGTGACGGCGGAACTCTCGGCGCTCGAGCCCGACAGCCCGGAGTACAGCGTGCGCGCGCGCCAGATCGAACGGCTGCGAATTCGCAACAACCTTCTCTATAAAGCGCTCCGGCTGCAATATACCGCCCTGGGAAGCTTTGCCGCCTCGGCCATTATCTCGGTGATCGGGGCCGCGCTTGTTTATTTCGGCAATGCTCTCGCCTTTCATGCCATAGCAGCAGTGGCGCTCGCTATTGGAATGTTTTCCATCGCCGCCCTGATCGCCGGATGCGCCTACATGGTGGGCGAAACCAGGCTCGCCGTGCGCAACCTTGCCGAGGACGCTGAGCTGGCATTGGCCCGCCACGAACGAGGCGAACAGCCCGCCAGGTATCTCGGCTAACGGGACCTTCGCCCGGGTGTATACTCGCCAACACATTTTCGATTTCTGATTTTCGATTTCAGATTGAGAGACGAACACACGGCCGTTTAACCACAGAGGACACCGAGTTCACAGAGGCTACTAGCCGCGGATATCCATTGAAATTCATCGAACGTGGCCACCCGCCGTCCTTCGCTTTTACTCTATGTTCCTCTGTGTCCTCTGCCCTGAAAATAGGAGTCGCTACACGTAAAATCAACGACTTATAGCCTTCCTATTTCCATGTTTTCTGGGTGGGATTTCATCCCATG
>JBEKQR010000562.1:0-2512 GCA_049519515.1 Candidatus Korobacteraceae bacterium | reverse complement strand
GCCGGCTTCGAGCCCATCGACCTGCTGCAAGCGGTGCTGCTGCTGGTCAAACAGCTTGAGGCTGGAACGGCCAAGGTGGAAAACCAGTACGCACGCTCGGTACAGCCCAAGGGAAATGCGGCAGCGCGCAAGATAATAGACGAGGTCTTCGAGGTTGCCGACCAGAAATGGCGCGGCATCGGCATGATTCCCGCTAGCGGTCTGCGCATTCGCGAAAGCTACGCGGCGTGGGATGCAAACCGGGTCTTTGCCCTCTCGGAAATTGTGGCCGACGAGCCGGCCGAGTGCATCAGCGCCCAGGTCCTTCAAGGACTGAAGCGGCCCACGGATTGTCCGGCCTTCGGCGTGCACTGCACCCCGGAGCAGCCACTGGGCGCACCCATGGTCTCGGCCGAGGGCGCCTGCGCGGCTTATTATCGATACCGCCGAATGAGAGATTAGGAGTTAGGGTTGGGGAATAGGAATCTGAAGAGGAGAACGTGGAAGATACCAAGTCGCCTGCCGCATTCACCTGTCCCGCGCCCTTGCCCGTCAAGGACGCCGTGGTGCTTGGCCATGGCAGCGGCGGAACGCTGACGGCCGAACTGATCCGTTCCGTTTTTCTTCCCGCCTTCCACAATCCCTTGCTGGCCAAGCTCAACGACCAGGCGGTTGTGAGCGTCAATGGAGCGCGGCTGGCCTTCACCACCGACTCCTTCGTCGTCAAGCCTCTGTTTTTCCCGGGCGGCGACATCGGTTCCCTCGCCGTCCACGGCACGGTAAACGATCTGGCCATGGGTGGCGCGCGGCCACTGTTTTTGAGCGTGGGCTTCATTCTGGAGGAGGGATTGTCGCTGGAGCTGCTGCGCAAAGTGGTCGCATCTCTCAGCCGAGCTGCGGCCGAAGCCGGCGTGCAGGTGGTGACCGGCGATACCAAGGTCGTGGAGAAGGGAAGCGGCGACCAGCTTTTCATCAACACCACGGGAATCGGGGTTGTTCCGGAAGGCCTCGAACTCTCTGCCGAGCGCGCCCGCCCCGGAGACAAGGTTTTGCTGAACGGATACATCGGCGATCACGGCATTGCCATTCTGGGGCAGCGCGAGGGACTGGAGTTTGAGTCGCCTATCCGCAGCGACAGCGCGGCGCTGTACGGACTGGTGGCGGAGATGCTGGCGGCGAAGGATGGTGCGGAGAGCGCGGCGAGCGGGGCCCCCGGCGAGCGCCGCAGTTGCGCCGGCCGGGGTGATGACATTCGCTGCATGCGCGATCCCACTCGCGGCGGGCTTTCCAGCGCGTTGAACGAGATCGCCGGGCAATCGCAAGTTGGCATTGAGTTGGACGAAAGCGCCATCCCGGTGCGCGAAGAGGTGCGCGGCGCCTGCGAACTGCTGGGGCTCGATCCGCTTTATGTCGCCAACGAAGGCAAGCTGATCGCCATCGTCGCGCCGGATGCGGCAGATCAGATTTTGCGCGCCATGCGGCGTCATCCGCTGGGCCACGATTCGCGCGTGATCGGCACGGTAGTCGCCGAGCGTAAGGGCCTGGTGACCATGCGTACCGCCCTGGGAACCACGCGCATCGTCGATATGCTGGCCGGCGATCAACTGCCGCGCATTTGCTAGGGTTTAGGGATTAGGGATCAGGGATTAGGGATCAGGAATCTTGAAACATTGAAAAATTGAAACCTTCCGAGAAGGGATTACAGGTTAGAAATCTATTCCCTAATCCCTGATCCCTAATCCCTGAATTGTTATGCACGAGATGGGGATTGCCAGTTCGATCCTGCACGCGGTGGCCAGCGAGGCCGGCCGCCATCCGGGCAGCCGTCCGGTGCGGGTTGGGGTGAAGATAGGCGAGCTGGCGGCCGTCGATGCGGAGTGCCTGCGCTTCGCCTTCGAGGTGCTGGTGCAGGGCACCGAGCACGAGGGGTTGCAGTTGGATATCGAAATTGTGCCCCGCAGGCACTCCTGCCCGGTCTGCGGCCAGCAGTTCGTGGTGCGCAACTATGATTTCGAGTGCCCGCGCTGCCATGCGGTTTCCGTTGATTTCGCGGGCGGAGATGAATTGGACTTAGCTTTCGTGGAGCTGGAAGAAAATGGACCGAGTACCGCTGGAACGAAAAGTACTGAGTGAGAACGACAAGCTGGCAGCCGCGCTGCGGGCGCGCTTTCAGGAGCATGGAGTGCTGTGCCTGAACCTCATCAGCTCGCCCGGATCGGGCAAAACCAGCCTGCTGGAGCGCACGCTGGAGAGCCTGCCGCCGCAGACGCGCGTCGCCGTGCTGACCGGCGACATCCAGACCGAGAACGATGCCAACCGCCTGCGCCGCGCCGGCTTCCCGGTGAAGCAGATCACCACCGGCGGCACCTGCCATCTCGACGCCAAGATGATCGGACGCCATCTGGAAGACTGGAAGCTGGAAAATCTCGGACTCGAAGATCTCGATCTCCTGATCGTTGAGAACGTCGGCAACCTGGTCTGTCCTTCAAGCTACGACCTCGGCGAAGACGCGAAGATCGTTCTGCTCAGCACC
>JBEKQR010000561.1:0-2541 GCA_049519515.1 Candidatus Korobacteraceae bacterium | reverse complement strand
GTGGCGCTGAGGAGCCACCTTCAGGTGGCCAACAACAACGGGGCCGCGTTAGCGACCCCGCCAGCCGCTTTGAGCGGCTCAC
Source organism: Candidatus Korobacteraceae bacterium (assembly GCA_049519515.1). Lineage (GTDB taxonomy): Bacteria > Acidobacteriota > Terriglobia > Terriglobales > Acidobacteriaceae > CAWBRT01. Next base: position 2,459 of record JBEKQR010000561.1, on the reverse strand, counting down.
AACCTAAAGCCCCCGGCTCTGCCGGGGGATTAATTACTCCGATCCATCGTAACGGCGAGCAAGCCGCGTAATTCCGGCCCGTGCGGTAGTGTGCGTTTGTGGCTCGGAATGCTGCCGGCACGGGAGTAAACCTCGCCGGCGTAGGATCAGCCGCCCTCGGCTAGGCAACATTGAACTTTGAAACTCTGAAATCCTGAAAACTTGAAACTTGAAACTGCCTCTTCACCCCAGCGGCAACGAAGCCTCGGCTGTAAGTTCCTGGCCGGCGAAGTCGCGGGCCAGCCACTTCGGGTAGGCGGCGGCGGCAATCATGGCGGCGTTGTCGGTCGAGAGCGGGAGGGAAGGGAACAGCACCCGAAGTCCTTCGCCAGCGGCCCGGCGCTCGAAGCTGCGGCGCAGCTCGCTGTTAGCCGCCACCCCGCCGCTGACCAGCAGCGTAGCCGTCTCGTATGCGCGCGCTGCGGCCAGCGTCTTACCCACCAGGTCCTCCACCACCGAGTGCTGAAACGAAGCGGCCAGGTCAAGCACCTGGCGGTCGCAGTGCGCCAGGTAATCCTCCATTTGCGGCTTGACGATCCGGCTGAGGGCAGCGCGGCGGCGCTCAATCGAGGGTCCCATGCCCCGGATTTCGACGTAGCGCAGCACCGCCGTCTTGATCCCGCTGAAGGAAAAGTCGAACTGCGGCCCTCTGGCCCCTCCCCCAACGGACGCCGGCCCGGACTCTGCCGAGCGGTCCTTGCGGTCGCGATGTTTGATCTGTGCTGGCGGAAACTTCACCGCGTTGGCGTCGCCGTGTTTGGCCAGCGCGTCGATCACCGGCCCTCCGGGATAGCCTAGCGCCAGCAGCTTGGCCACCTTGTCAAAAGCTTCTCCGGCGGCATCGTCGCGCGTGTGCCCTACGTTCTGGTAGCGCCAGCCGGGCACCGTTGCGTTTGCTGGGGATCCCGGCCTGGAGGCCAGCGCTACATTCTCGGCAAGATATAGATGCGTGTGCCCGCCCGAGACCACCAGCGCCAGCACCGGAAACTCCAGGTCACGATTGCCATTCTGCCGCGCTTGCAACAGCACGGCGTGGATGTGGCCCTCCAGATGATTGACGGCGATCAACGGCTTGTCCAAGGCAAATGCCACCGCCTTGCCGTAGCTGAGGCCTACCAGCAACGCTCCCGCCAGGCCGGGGCCCTTGGTCACCGCCAGTGCGTCGACCTGTTGCATGCTCAGTCCAGCCTGGCCGAGGGCTTCGCGAACCACGGGAATGATCGCCCGCAGGTGCTCGCGCGAGGCTAGTTCGGGAACCACGCCGCCGTATGGCTGGTGGGTCACGAACTGCGAGAGCACCACGTTCGAGAGTAGTTGCTCGCCATCGCGCACCACCGCCGCCGATGTCTCGTCGCACGAGCTCTCGATTCCCAGGAGGAAAGCCATACAATCCATAATATAGGCTTGCCGTGGTAGCCGCCTGCGCAGGCGTCGTGATGGGCCAGTTTCGAGTTTCCAGTTTCAAGTTTCGAGTCCTCTAGCAGGCTGCGGAAAAACCCAAGCGAGCGGTTGTTTTGAAAGGGCGCGGCTTTGCGGGGTCCCCAGCAAATCCGCATTTGACTTGCTGGGGTGCCTTGAGCCGCGCCGTAAGAGACCCTTTATTATCAATATTCCGAGCGGGCTTCAGCCCGCGAGGGACCTGTTTCTGGCCGTAACGGTGACTTTTTCAGCAGCTTGCTAGTTCAGTGAAACTCGAAACTCGAAACTGCTTTAGGAATCGAAGCTAATAGAGGACGATCATCCATGAAGGATTCCGAACTGAAGATTACCTATGCCGGCGGCCCGACGGCGCTGGTCGAGTTCGGTGGCGTGCGCTTTCTTACCGACCCGACCTTCGATCCTGCCGGCGGCACCTACGACAACCTGCACAAGCTTGCCGGGCCCGCTCTGCAGCCGGATGCGCTGGGCCGCGTCGACGTGGTTCTGCTCAGCCACGACCATCATCCCGACAACCTGGACAACGCCGGACGCTCGCTGCTTGCCCGCGCGGGCAAGGTTCTGACCACGCCGGCGGGAGCCGAGCGGCTGGCAGCGGCAGCTCCGGCGCTGCGCAACGCGCATGGATTGGAGACTTGGAAGAGCGTCTCCCTGGCCTCGCCCGACGGCCGGCGGTTGCGCGTCACCTCCACCCCGGCGCGGCATGGACCGGCGCACATGGAACGCGGTCCGGTCACCGGCTTTGTGCTCTCGTTCGACGATGAGCGTACACAAACGTCAGACCGGGACGCGCCCGCCGGCGGCGTCTATATTTCGGGAGATACTGTCTGGTATGAAGGTGTCGCCGAAGTTGGCCGCCGTTTCCGCATCCACACGGCGCTGCTGTTCATGGGAGCGGCGCGGGTGGAGCGCGTCGGCCCCTGGAATCTGACCTTCACCGCGGAAGAGGGAGTGGAGTTCGCCCGGGCATTTCCGGATGCGGC
>JBEKQR010000560.1:0-2554 GCA_049519515.1 Candidatus Korobacteraceae bacterium | reverse complement strand
CCGATCCTCAATTGTTTCTCGTCTACGGTCGTACCTTCGACCGTGAAGCGCCATTGCCCGGAACTCGCATCGAATTCCGGCTCGCCACAAATTGTGCCGCGCCGGAGGATATGGAGAGCGTCATTCAGATCGATGCGCAGCTCTCGAATTCCCTGCCAAACATCCGGGTCAAGCCGGTAGCGGTCCTGTTCCAGATACGCTTGAAGCTTTTCCCTGCTGAAACGTGCGCCTTGCATGTTGTTTGATAATTTATCAAATAACACGCTTGTGCTGTCGGGAAATGAATGGGCGTTTAAGCCCCCGTGGCCCAGCTCTGACTAGAATAGCCGAAATTGGCTCCCGGCGCTCGCCGGCGGCCCAGTAAAGGGCTGAATTCAAGCAGTCCGTGGCGGCAGCGGCTGGAAAAGACAATTCAGATTGGCCAATGTATTTAGCATGTGAGTTCCACTCCAGAGCACGTTGATTCCACTCCCGCAGGGAATCTTTTACGCTGTCGATTGGACAAGGTGGCTCGCTTTTCCTGCGCAAGCTGTTCTATCGCATTTGAATACAGAGACTTGCGTTTACCAACTGCGGCGCGGATTAGGCCGCGGCGCTCAGGCGCGTGCGGCGAATCGCGCTCCCATCGCAAACGCTCTCTGGCAATCCAGCGGGAAATGTTCTTTACGTCTCGCCGCCTTCTTCTCCGGGTCGAACCGCTCCTGGTCGATTTTCGAGAAGTCCTCGAATTGGCAGGTATCCAGGCAGATGAGCGACTCTGACTTCCCGAAAACTCTCTGCAGAAAGAATTCCGTTACCGAGATTTGACTTTCGTAGCCGACCTGTTTCAGGCGCGCCTCGGTCGCGTTCATCGTATAGATAAAGCCGGTATGGATTGTCCTGGGAAAAAGCGTTCGCGCAGGATCGTCATCCCGCGTGTAACGATAGAAAGGGAACATCAAACGTTCTATGAACGACTTCATCACTCCCGACATGCCCCAGAAGTAAATCGGAGAGCCCAGAATGATGGCATCCACCGTCTTAATCTCTTCCAGGATTGGGGTCAGGCCGTCTCTTGCGGCGCACCTGCCGTAGCTTGCTCCGCCTTTCGTCTTGCAGCCGAAGCAACTCCGGCAACCCTTGAAATCGAGATCGTAGAGATGAATTAGTTTTGTCGCTGCCCCTTTTGCCGCGGCCCCTGCAAGGGCCTTTTGCAGCAGGGTTGCCGTGTTCCATGTTTTTCGCGGGCTTCCATTGAACGCAATTACTTCCATGGGGTGCTCTCCTGCTGATCTATAAAGTACGGACGACACGCGTTCTACACGTCTCGAAGCTGATCTTCGTTCATGCCGAAGTAATGGCCAAGCTCGTGAATTACCGTTCGCCGGATTTGTTCGCGGATTTCGGCCTCGCTGGAGCAGACTGCCTCGATGTTCTTCTGATAAAGCACGACGTAGTCAGGTCCCGTCCGCAGATCGAAGAAACTCTTCCTGGTGGTTGGCACACCGTGAAACAGGCCAAGAAGAAGCTGCCGTCGCCCGGACCCGCGGGACTGTTGCTTCGGCGGCAGATCTTCTACCAGCACGGCGACATTTTCGATGCGAACGCGAAACTCCTCCGGAAGGGAGTCGAGCACCTCCTCCACCACCGCGGAGAAGCGTTCGCGCTCCATTGCTTCGCTCCTGTTGACACAAGTATCAGGATGCTGCCGGGGTTGCTGCCGCCTTTGTCGCCACCGCTTTCTTCTGGGCTGCCCAACGTTTGCGCTGGGCCGCGGCAATCTTCCTTCTGGCTGCCGCGCTCATGTGACGCCGGCCACGGGATGGGGATGGTTTCGAGGCAGGTTTCCCCGCCTTCTTGCGCCGCTCGGCCCATCTCTTTTTCATCATTTCTGACAGGCGCTTGCGGCCGGCCGGGGTAAGGCGCCGTCTCCGGCGCTGCTTTGGGGCTTTAGCGGCAGCGGCTGGACGTCCACGGCGTCCGCTGGCGCTTGGAGTAGAGTCCAGCGACTCTAGCGCGGCGATGGCCTTCTCAAGGCGATCGCGTTCCGATCTTAGTTGAGTAAGTATAGAGTTGGTATTCATATTCCTCCCTGCGAACCAATAATAACGACTGCTACACACTCGCTGCAATCAAAAAACCATGTTTTATGTTCAGCTAGTGCAGCGGAGTTGCAAAGACCCCTAACTCGCGTATGCGCTATTAGGATGTTATCGCAACAGGCACCAATGTTCCAATCATGCATTGCTTCAACAGGTTCGTGGCGTGGCATATATAAAAGAAATCTTCAAATAGGACGAATCACGGCCAGTGCTGCCGGAGCAAAGATCACCGCAAAGGGAGAGCTGGTTACAGGTGTGAGTGCTCCGGTAATGGAGTTCACTTGCAGGACCGCCACTTGTTTTCCGGAGGCGCTGCCAACAAAGATGAACTCATCATTCGAGTCTAAGGCGACGGAGTTGGCGCCAGCCAGGAGGGTTGGAAACGGCGAGCCGGAAACCGCGGTGAGTGCGCCGGTACTGTGATCTAGGCTGAAGACCGAAACATCGTCGCTCACATTGCTGACGACGTACAG
>JBEKQR010000559.1:0-2561 GCA_049519515.1 Candidatus Korobacteraceae bacterium | reverse complement strand
ATAACGATAGAGAAGTAATTCGCGCCTTCGCCGACAACTCGGCTCCCACCTACGAATGGCTGGTAGCCCATGGAGTCATATTTGTCAACACGGCCCCTGACAATTCCGGCGCGCAGGAAACCGGGAACTCTGCTCCCCGCGAAATGCACGCTGCCGCCATGGATTGGCCGCGCCCTGATAACGGCAAACCGTTCTCTCCTGCCGTTGGACCGAACATGTCTCATGGTATTGGCCTCATGAAGCCGCTGGAAGCGTGGGCGAGAAAGTTGAAGATACCGATCCTTCTCGAACACCGGATGACCGGCATTATTCGCGAACACCCCACATCGGGCAGAGTGCTCGGCGTTACGGTCAAGACCAAGGGCGCCACGCTGAAGATTCGCGCCCGGAAGGCAGTCATCATAGCCACGGGCGGCTTCACCGGCAACGTGAACTTCCGCCGCATCTTCGATCCCAGGCTTACGGAGGAGTACAACGGAGTGGCCGGCGAACCCTGGTCTTTCCAGGATGCCAGCGGGGAGCTGGCCGCCATGGCCGTTGGCGCCTCGCTCTGGGGCGCCTATAACCAGGCCGGCGAATTCGGCTCTAATGTCACCAAGGCGGGATACATCGGCTGCCAGTATGGTTACAGAAATTTGTCGTGGGAGCCGGGCAGCGAGGTGTTCCATCTGGCCCGCGCCAGCGGCTTGGAGGTAAAAAACTGGCAGGATGTCATCTTGGTCAATCAGGCAGGCCTGCGCTTCTACGATGAGACCGTGGATCAGTATCCGCGGCAAAACTACAACGCCATCAAGCCGTACACCCCGGGAAGCTATCTCAACTTCAACAACGTCAAGTGGAATCCTCGCACAGTGGGATTCATCAATGCCGCGCTGGCGGGAACCGGGCTTCCGGTCAACGGCGGCGGCCCCATCTGGGCCATCTTCGACGCCGACGCCGTGAAACGGGAAAAGTGGACCCTCGAGCCTACCCATGTCGACATCGAGCGAGGCTACTTCTTCTCGGCCAATACCATCCGGGAGCTGACCGGCAAGGTAGTGATGAAATTCCAGCCCAAGGGTCTTCCCCCAGATGCGCTGGAGAAAACCGTGGCCCGGTACAACTCTTTCGTAGATGCGGGCAAAGACGACGACTTTGGCAAGCCGGCGCCTAAGTACAAGATACAAACTCCGCCGTTCTACGCGGCATGGGCTACTCCCTGTATCCACGACTCGCGCGCCGGCCTCAGGATCAATGGGAAGTGCCAGGTGGTCGACCTGAATGGCAAGGCGATACCGGGCCTCTACTGCGGAGGCGAGTCAGCCGGCGGGTTCAGCGAGCATGGTCTGGCACGATGCACCTGCCAGGGCCTCATCGCCGGCAAGGAGGCAGCCGCGGAAAAGGTTCGCGCCTAGAGGAAGCATTTCGGCTCCGGCCAAAAAGATAACTACAGAGGTCACGGAGGAACGCAGAGGAAAAACATAAAAATCGCAAATGTTCTCGACTCTGTGAAACTCTGTGAACTCTGTGGTTTTCAGTTTGTGGGGAAAGTCGGCGGCAAATGGCTTTCTCGCGCGTTGCGGAATGACGTTCGCCGCAGAAGCGTTCGCCGTCAAAATGCATTTACGGTAAAGGTTCCGCTGAAGCAAAATGGTCAAACTTCACTCCGCAATTCTTCTTTACTCCGCAATTCTTAATGTGTTGGTGCTGTTTCTGGCAGTAGGGGCAGCGGCCGCGGCAGAACCGTCCAATTCGCCAAGCCCTGCATGCGCGGGCTGCCATGCCGAATTCTCTTCGGCGCTGCCCAAGGGACACGTTGAAGTCAAAGAACCAGGTCTGGCCGCCTGCTTGGCCTGCTACTCGCTCGGTCAGGCGGGAGAGGCGAAGAAGAACGCATTTTCCACCCGCATGCACCTGGCGCATGCCGGCCCGCAGCTCCATCTGGAGTGTCTGGCATGCCACAGCTATGTGGCGGGAAAGAGCTTTGGGCTGATCGGTCAGAGCTTCTCGTGGGGCGCTCCCAAGGACGCGGACGTGGCGGCGATGAAAAAGACGTTCGCCTCCTGGCTAAATTCCGGCAACATGGACCATCTGCACGCCAAAGCCATGGTGGACTGCGCCGGCTGTCATGGAAAGCAAGCGCCGCTGGCCAAAAGCACGGTCGAGAACAGCCGATGCCTGGCTTGTCATGGTCCGCAGGCAGCGCTCGCGGCCAAGAGCACGCCGAAGGAGTTCCCGGAGCGCAACCCGCATGAATCCCACATGGGCGACGTTGCCTGTTCGGTGTGCCATCACGCGCACGCCGAGTCGCGGTCGTATTGCCTAGAGTGCCACCGGGACTTTGAGATGCCAATACCTGGCGGAGCCAAGGAGTAAGAGTCACCGCCAGTGAGTTGTTGGGGAAGCCGACAAAATACGAGGTGGTTACTTGGGTATAGCCACCGGCGTGGCAATCACCGGCTGAGTGGTCTGTGTGCTCTGAAGCGGGAGCAGCGCGCCGGCTGTGAACGTCTGCGTGGGGCCCGATGCAAGCGTGGAGAGCTGTCCCGGCACCAGCGCCAGTTGGACGGTCCTGACGGAGA
>JBEKQR010000558.1:0-2568 GCA_049519515.1 Candidatus Korobacteraceae bacterium | reverse complement strand
TGAGCGGTGAGTTGAACCTGGAGGCGCTTTATAGCCATCGCTTCCCCTTGAGCGAAGCGGTTGCGGCTTTGCGGCTGGCCGCCCATCCCCAGCCGGCAACCATGAAGATTGCGATTCAGCCGGGCCGAACCTGGCAAGGGATTACAGAGTGAACGGACAGATGACAGCCGCGGTCCTCTACGGCAAGGAGGACCTGAAGATCGAGAAGGTGGCGGTCCCTCCGGTGGGCGAGGGCGAGGTGCTGGTCAAGGTGCAGGTGGCGCTGACCTGCGGCACCGATCTCAAGGTCTACAAGCGCGGGTACCACGCCCGCATGATCGTGCCGCCCGCCCTATTCGGGCACGAATTCGCCGGCATCATCGAGGAAACCGGCCCCAACGTGCGCGGCTTCAGCAAGGGCATGCGCGTGGTCGCCTTGAACTCCGCCCCCTGCGGGCAGTGTTTTTATTGCTCCAAGCACCAGGAGAATCTCTGCGAGGACCTGCTCTTCAACAACGGCGCCTACGCCGAATACATCCGCGTCCCCAGGCGAATCGTCGAGGTCAACATGCTCGCCGTGCCGGAGGAGGTCGCCTTCGAAGAGGCGGCACTGACCGAGCCCCTGGCCTGCGTGGTGCGCGGCGTGCACGAGACCGGCGTCAAGCCCGGCGATACCGTGACCGTGATCGGCGCCGGGGCCATCGGCCTGATGTTCATGCAGGTGGCCAAGCTGACCGGCGGCAACGTGATATCCGTGGTCCTTACCGATGAGCAGGTGATCGCCGCCAAGAGGGCCGGCGCTTGCGAGGTGGTGCAAATCACCAAGGTGGCCGATCCGATTGAAGCCGTGCGAGCGCTTACCGGAAACCGGGGATCGGATGTGGTGATCGAGTGCGTCGGGCTTCCCGAAACCTGGGCATCGGCCATCGAAACGGTTCGCAAGGGCGGCACCGTGAACCTGTTCGGCGGCTGTCCCAATGGAACCAAGGTGCAACTGGACACGCAACGCCTCCATTATTCGGGGATCACCATCAAAGCCACCTTCCATCACACCCCGGAGGCGGTTCGCCGCGCTTTCGCGCTCATTGCCGAACGCAAGATCAAGCGCGCCGATTTCATTGGCGCCGAAGCCCCGCTTTCCCATTTGCAGCAGGTGTTGCAACACATGCTGAACAGCAATGGCCAGATGAAGACGGCCATTATTCCCGGACGGTGAGGGCCGGGGGAGCCCGCGATGCCTACTGACTCCAGTAAAGGTTCCGCCTGCTCCACGGAGGATTGCCAGGATTCGCTTCCTGAGCTGAAAGACTCGCCTTCACCCTGGGGTTCCGGTTCTTGCGAAGCAGGCAAGTGGGCCGGCCGGCCGCTCGGTGAGCTGCTCGCCGAAGGCTGGTCGCGCCTGCCTGCCGGTTACCGGATTCCCCCTGAAACTCCCGCTCTCGAAGAAGCTGAAGCCTACTGTCGCAGGCTGGCGCGCAGTCACTACGAGAATTTTTCGGTTGCCACCTGGTTCCTGCCCAAGCGGCTGCACCAGCATTTCTTCAACGTCTACGCCTATTGCCGAATTTCCGATGACTTGGGCGACGATGTTGGCGCCCCGCCCCTCTCTCTGGCCCTGCTCGACCGCTGGGAAGACGAGCTGAACGCCATGTACAGGAAGCTGGGAGACGCCACCGCGCCTGCTCCACGGCCGAATCCGGCGCTGGCAGGGGCCGTCGCCGCCGGCCCGAGGCATCCCGTATTTATCGCCTTAAGCGAGACTGTCCGGCGCTTCGGCATCCCGCGCCACGAGTTCGCCGACCTGCTTACGGCGTTTCGCCAGGACCAGACCGTCGCGCGCTACCAGACTTTTGACGACGTGCTCGGCTACTGCCACAACTCCGCCAATCCGGTGGGCCGCCTGGTGCTGTACTTGTGCGGCTACAGCGATGCCGAGCGGCAGCAGCTTTCCGATTGCACCTGCACCGCTCTGCAATTGGCCAACTTCTGGCAGGACGTCTCTGTCGATTACCTCAAGGGACGCATTTACCTTCCCCTGGAAGACATGCGCCGTTTCGGTGTGCCGGAGCAAACCATCGCCGGGCGCGCCGCCTCTCCAGAGTTCCTGCGGCTCATGCGCTACGAGGTCGAAGTGGCTCGCGAATGGTTCGCCCGCGGCCTCCCCCTGGCGGGAAAGGTGGACCGTGAACTGGCGCTCGACATCGAGCTGTTCACGCGCGGCGGGCAGGAGATCCTGAACGCTATCGAGCGCCAGGGTTATGACGTGCTCAAGAGCCGCCCGGTAATCTCCAAGGGACGCAAGCTGGCGTTGCTGGGCGGCGCTCTCTGGCGGCGCCTCTCACTGCGTCAAACGGACGACGGACGTTTTCCGGGGTCCCAGGACTCCGGGGGCAGGCCATGACCGGCGTCGCTCATCAACTCGACACCGCTTACAGCATCTGCCGCCACATTGCCCGCTCCGCCGCCAAGAACTTCTATTACGGATTCATGGTTTTGCCGCGCCACAAGCGCAACGCCATGTCGGCGGTTTACGCTTTCATGCGCCACGCCGACGACATCTGCGACGCCCCTGGGATGACCGTTTCCGAG
>JBEKQR010000557.1:0-2571 GCA_049519515.1 Candidatus Korobacteraceae bacterium | reverse complement strand
CGGCATGGGCCGTCACGGCGGCGGCTGCTTCAGCGGCAAGGACCCCACCAAGGTGGACCGTTCGGCGGCTTACATGGCGCGCTACATCGCCAAGAACATTGTTGCCGCCGGCCTTGCCGACCGCTGCGAAGTGCAGCTCGCTTACGCCATCGGCGTCGCCGAACCGGTCAGCGTGCTGGTGGACACGTTTGGCACCGGCAAGCTCGGGCGCGAGCAACTGCAGGAATTGATTCGCAAAAATTTCCCGTTGACTCCGAAGGGCATTATCGAGCATCTGAACCTGCGGCGTCCGATTTTCAGGAAGACGGCGGCCTTTGGCCACTTCGGCCGGGAGGACAAGGACTTTACCTGGGAAGCTACGGACAAAGTGGCAGCTCTGCGGCAAGCAGCAGCTCCTCTGCAGGCGGAAACGGCGAAGTCCTAGCCGGCAGTGCAGCATCCGCCCGCATTCGATAACACGTTACCAGTTTGCCAACCAGAAACAGGCAACGTAACCTGGAAGGAACGAGGGTTCGTGCCGGGAACAGGGACCCACGGACAAACGCTGCGATTGCGTTTGCCGTGGTTCGCGGGACTCTGAGAGAGGAAAATCATGTCAACTGCGGCGCAACTTTCATTCGACATCAAGGGCCTGGAGCTGGCCGATGCCGGACGCAAGCGCATCGATTGGGCCAACCAGTCGATGAACGTCCTGCAGATCATTCGCAAGGAATTCATCAAGAATCAGCCTTTGAAGGGCGTGCGCATCTCCGCCTGTTTGCACGTCACGGCGGAGACCGCCAACCTGGCAATTACCCTGCGCGATGGCGGCGCCGAGGTGGTATTGTGCGCCTCCAATCCATTGTCCACCCAGGACGACGTGGCGGCGGCGCTGGTGCGGGACTCCGGTATTCCGGTATTCGCCATCAAGGGCGAGAACAACGAGACCTACTACAAGCACATCATGGCGGCGCTCGACCATAAGCCGCACATCACCATGGACGATGGCGCCGACCTGGTGACTACCGCCCTCACCAAGCGCACGGACGTGCTTCCCGGAATCGTGGGCGGCACCGAGGAGACGACGACCGGCGTGATTCGTCTGCGCGCCATGGCCAAGGAGGGCGTGCTCGCCTATCCCATCATCGCCGTGAACGACGCCGATACCAAGCACCTGTTCGACAACCGCTACGGCACCGGCCAGTCCACCATCGACGGCATCGTGCGCGCCACCAATTACCTGCTGGCGGGGTCCAAGTTCGTGGTGGCCGGCTATGGCTGGTGCGGCCGCGGACTGGCCAGCCGCGCCCGTGGCCTGGGGGCCGAAGTCATCATCACCGAGATCGATCCGACCAAGGCGCTGGAGGCGGTGATGGACGGCTATCGCGTCATGTCGATGGAAGCGGCGGCCAAGCTCGGCGACGTTTTCTGTACGGTGACGGGAAACAAGAACGTGCTGCGCAAGGAGCACTTCGAGTTGATGAAGGACGGGGCAATCATCTCCAACTCGGGGCACTTCAACGTGGAGATAGATATTCCGGCGCTGGAGAAGCTCTCCAGCGGCAAGCGCGCGACGCGCAACTTCGTCGAGGAGTATTCGCTGCGCGACGGCCGCAAGATCAACCTGCTGGGCGAAGGCCGCCTCATCAACCTGGCGGCGGCCGAGGGCCATCCGGCGGCGGTGATGGATATGAGCTTTGCCGACCAGGCGTTCTCGGTCGAGTACATCGTGAAGAGCCACAGCACGCTGGAGAAGAAAGTCTATAAGGTTCCCGATGAGCTCGATAAGCGCGTGGCGCGGCTCAAGCTGGAGTCACTGGGCATCAAGATCGACCGCCTCACATCGGAGCAGGAAGAGTACCTGGCGGGCTGGGCGGAAGGAACTTGAGCCGCTTTGCGGGCGTGAGCGTAGCGAGAGCCCGCAGGCGAAATCCCGAGCGAAGCGAGGGAACTCTAGCCAGAACAATTAAAGTTTCAAGTCTCGGGGGCGCTCTGCGGAGCGCCCTTTTTGTCGCCGGTTGGGAACCGGGTGTTTTCCTAATTTAAGCTCCTTCTAACCGGCCAGCCCACCCTGTGGGTTTTCATTTCTTTTCCGTCCTCACACTGAGGATTTGTGCAAATGACTGCGATTCGGTCCGCCCGTTTGCCAGGGTGTTTTTTCTCTCTTTCTCTCTCTTTCACAACCAGAAAGGTTTTGCTTCCGCATTTACATTCATATTCTGACCGGGGACCCCATTTATCTGCCTCCATGGATTTCCATGCCATTTGGCGCGTCCTCCTGATGTCGCACTGGAAGTATAAGACTCTGCTGGGCTACTCACAACAGCAATGAATTGAAGTCAGGACAACACCGGGAAACTTGAGCTGAGCATTAAGAAGCGGGAACTTGTTATCATTTTTCATGCCGCCCAGCGCGCGGTCGTGACACCTCGACTTGCGCATACTGGGTGGATTGAGGTGCGCATGAAGAACGTTGCCGAGTGGGCCCTGGGAACGGCGCAGGCGCGCGGCGCCAGCTACGCCGAGGCGCGGGTGGTGCACGAGCGCGACCGGGCGCTGGCGACCAAGAACGGGAAGGTCGGTACGGCGTTG
>JBEKQR010000556.1:0-2579 GCA_049519515.1 Candidatus Korobacteraceae bacterium | reverse complement strand
TGCACCACATAGAAGAACTCGTCATCCTCGTCGTGCTTGTGCCAGTGGTACTCGCCCTCGATCACGCCCAAGCGGACCACCGAATCGTTTACTTTGCAGAGGGTCTGGTTGTACCACTTAAACTGGCAGCCGTCGGCGAGGGCCCGCTCGTCGATCACCTCCAGCGGTTGATATAGGATGTTGAGCCGCGTCTCGTAGGGGAAAGATGAAGGGGAGGTCGGCATCGGGTTGCTCCTTACTATTCTGAGCAGTGTGCCCCAGGCTCGCGCCGCCGAGAAACTCTTTTGAGATAAGCAGTGCAGCGTGGGTGGGTGTGTCGCTTGCAGCAAAGGCTCTCTTAGCTGTTCGGCGCTAACCTGGGTTGGACAGCCTCGTCGACCCACCTTAGCTCCGCTACGACCACCCCACCAGATGCAACGACGGCATCTGGCGGGGACCCCGGCGCTCCGCGAAGGTGGGGCACCACGACGGTCATTACAATCTGAAATCAAAAATCTGAAATCTTAAATGGTCTTATTCTCCCGCCACGGTCATGCCGTCGATGCGAATCGTGGGACAGGCCACGGAGCCGCGAAATTCCAGGTCGTTCCCGATCTCGGAGATGTTGTTCAGCATTTCCTTCAGATTGCCCGCCACGGTAATCTCCTCGACAGGATAGGCAAGCTCGCCGCCGGAAATCCACAACCCGCCCGCGCCGCGCGAAAAGTCGCCGGTCACCAGGTTGACGCCGAAGCCTAGAAACTCGGTCACGTACAGCCCGTCTTTCACCTCGGCGATGATCTGCTGCGGCGTCTTGCCGCCCGGCTGCAGGAAGAAGTTGCCCGAGCCGATGCCCGGAGTTCCCGCCAGCCCGCGCGAGGCATTGCCGGTAGTCGCGAGACCAAGCTTTTTGGCCGCATAGGTGTTCAACAGGTAGGACTTGAGGACGCCTTGTTCGATGACCGTGGTGCGCCTGGTGGGCACACCTTCGCCATCGAAGGGGCTGCTTCCGAAGCCTCCGGGAATGGTTCCATCATCGATCACCGTCACATTTTCGGCGGCGATCTTCTCGCCCAGCTTGCCGACCAGGAACGAGGCTTTGCGGTAAATGCTGTCGCCGTTTGCGGCCTCGAAAATGTGATCCAGCAGGGAACGAGCCACGTGCGGATCGAAGATGACGGGCACGCGCGTGGTCTTTACCTTGCGCGCTCCTAAACGGCGCAGGGTGCGCTTGGCCGCCGTTTGCCCGACCGATTCCGCCGATTCCAGCTTGGTGAGCGTGCGCGCCACCGAATACCAGTAGTCGCGCTGCATGTTGCCGCGCTCGTCGCGCGCGATGGGCACGGCGGAAACCGAGCAGTAAGAGCGCTGGTACTCGCCCACGAATCCGTGCGAGTTGGCCAGCACCTTGCGTCCGATGGCGGCGTCGAAGGAGCCGCCTTCGGAGTTCGAGATGCGCGAGTCGAAGTCGAGCGCGGCCCGCTCCGCCCGCCGGGCGTAGTCGATGCGCTCAGCCGTCGCCAGCGAGTAGACGTCGTCGTAGTAGAGATCCAGGTCGCCGGGAATGCTGCCCAACTGCGAGGCTTCGGGAAGGCTGGCCAGCGGGTCTTCGGAGGTGACCTTCGCCAGCTCCAGGGCGGAGGCGACCATGCGCTCGATGCCCTCGCGCGAGAGGTCGCTGGTCCAGGTATTGGCGGCGCGCTGGCCGGCGAAGACGCGAATGCCGAGCGCCTTGCTGCCCGCTTCCTTAAGGGTTTCCACCTCGCCCAGGCGCACCACGGTGGAGAACTCCGAGCCATCGCGCACCACGCACTCGGCGGCGGAGGCGCCGCGCGCCATGGCGCGCTTTACCACCTCGCCGGCAATTTCCTTGAGATCGAGTTGCGCAGGCGCAGGCGTCCGCGGCTGGACATCAGCGGTAGTCGTTTCCGTGCTCATTGTCCGCCTCCCGTGCCGCCCACCGTAAGGCGGTCCACTTTCAAGGTGGGAATGCCGACGCCGACCGGCACCGACTGGCCGTCCTTGCCGCAGGTGCCGACGCCCTCATCCAGCTTGAGATCGTTGCCCACCATGCTGACCTTGGTCAGCACGTCGGGGCCGTTGCCGATGAGCGTGGCGTTCTTCAGCGGCGCGGTGATTTTGCCGTCCTCGATCAGGTAGGCCTCCGAGGCCGAGAAGACGAACTTGCCATTGGTGATGTCCACCTGCCCGCCGCCGAAGTTCACGGCATAGACGCCGCGCTTGACCGAGCGCAGGATGTCCTCGGGCGAGTCCTCGCCGGCCAGCATGTAGGTATTTGTCATGCGCGGCATGGGAATGTGCTCGTAACTTTCGCGGCGGCCGTTGCCGGTGTTGGGCAGCTTCATCAGCTTGGCGGAAAGCTTGTCGCTGAGGTAGCCCTTGAGGATGCCCTTCTCGATCAGCACCGTGTTGCCGGTGGGGTTGCCTTCGTCGTCGACGTTGAGCGAGCCGCGGCGGCCGGGCAGGGTTCCGTTGTCGACCACCGTGCACTTGTCGCTGGCTACGCGGCGGCCCAGCAGGCCGGAGAAGGCTGAAGTCTGCTTGCGATTGAAGTCGGCCTCGAGCCCGTGGCCGATGGC
>JBEKQR010000555.1:0-2583 GCA_049519515.1 Candidatus Korobacteraceae bacterium | reverse complement strand
CGACCTCCCGGTCCACTTCTAGTGGCGCTACGCTCCCATTCGGATCCTCGGGCATTAATTGGTACTCTGTGCCAGACAGCCGCTGGAGCGCATCGGTGGCCGTATCCTGAATGCGATTAGCTGAGTTGTGCAGCTTGCGAATGGCCTTGAAAGCTTGATGGCAAAGCGCGAAGCGGCTCTGCCCCGTATCTAAGCTTTTCACGATACTATGTGAACGCATAGCCGGCTCTCCTGGTTTATCCAAAGGCTCAATCTCTCACGTTACCGCAGGCGAGCGAAGCAGGCCGCACTCGCCATGACGGTTTCGCTTCGAGTTGTTACCATCGCCCCCTGCCGCCGCTCCGGCCGCGGCCACCGCCGGATCCGGCGCGCTGGGTCTTCGGACGCGCCTCATTCACGTTCAGGGCCCGGCCGTCGATCAGAGCACCGCTCAGGCCGGCGATTGCTTTTTCGCCCTCGGCATCATTGGTCATTTCAACGAAAGCGAATCCGCGTTGCTGGCCGGTGTCTTTGTCGGTCACAATGTTGACTCGATCAACTTGTCCGTATACTTCAAATGCCTTTCGCAGTGCCTCTTCGGTGGTGCGGAAATCCAGGTTTCCGACGTAAATGTTTTTCATTCTTGCCTCGGCAAGGTGGGCTGTTCAATTGTCAGTGTTTCTCGGACGAGTGAGGCAGGGTCTGAAGGTCGCCGATGCCTTAGGCGGGTCGAAGAAAAGGGACAGTCAAACGCAACTCAAGACTAACACAGTGGCGCGCGGCGGAGCGATCTATTCGCAGGCAGTTCCGCGAGTCGGCAAGCTTCGTGTCGGCAGCTACCTTCGAAGCAGTTTTTCAATGTTCAATTTCCTGTATCCGGCAGCAAAGCTCTCCAGCGAAGAGAGCGCACGGCCGGCGTCGCTATCCGGATTGGGGGGTCTCCCATTGCGCCTTTCGAATTCCTGAACCGTTTGGTTGAGCCTTTCCAGCTCGTCAAGCGCTACTTGAAGTTTCGAATTCGTCATTGGCGTCCTTTCTCCGGCAAAGCAGGCTCACCATTCCAGTAAATGAACAAACCAGACGCCCCGCCATTATCAGGCTGTCCTTCCTTGCCCATATATAACCCTCAAGAAGCCGGCGAATGGCGGCCCGAAGAGCGCGTGAAGGAGGTAAGCTCGCAGTTGAGCAAGTGGGCCTCGACTCCGCGGGAAGTGCACAGCGCTCACGCAAGTCACCTTGTGCGAGCGCTATGCTGCTCTACCAGCGCGGCTCGCGAGGCTGACGGGCGTGTCCCCGGTAGTCGTCCCGGCTGCCTCCGCCGCGGCCGCCGCGGGATCCGAAGCTGCGCTCCACCTTCGGCCGTGCTTCATTGACGGTGAGTGGACGCCCGCCCGCATCGCTGCCGTTAAGGGCGGCAATGGCAGCGTCGGCTTCGCTGTTGACCGGCATTTCGACAAAGCCGAAGCCGCGCGAGCGGCCGCTGTCGCGATCCGTCACTACAGTGGCGCTTTCGACCGCGCCGTGGGGCTCGAACCACTGACGCAGATCGGCATCGGTGGTATTGAATGAAAAGTTTCCAACAAAGATTTTTTTCACAAGCATTCCTTTGAGTTCTGGTTATTACTGCTCTGGGACAGTGTTTCAGTCGGAGAGGCGGGTTGAGATTCGGGTACGGCTTCTTCGCCCGGAATGGGTTGCGATTCCGGAAGCGCGGCAGCCGCCTGGCTTTCAAGCTTTCGTTGCAGCTTGCGCTGCGCCTTGGCCCGCTGTTTTTCCTGGCGAGCCTGTTCCTTTTGACGCTTACTGAAAGTGGCGCGTGGTCTTGGCAATGGCTATCTCCCTGCGGCATCTTGCGCGCCGCGAGCTTCACTGGCTGTTTCTTCCGCTTCCGCCTCGGCTTCTCTGACCTTCTGTCCGAAATCGATGCCGCTCGCACCAGGCGCCTTTGGCGCCCGGGGCACGGCACTCGATGCGGGCGCCGGCGCCGGATGCGGCTTAGATTTGTTACCGTTCAGAGATGTGGCGACGAACAGTGGGCTGCCGACCAGAAACCTGACAAGCTGGCGGGAATTCATGGCCCTGATTTCTTGCACCAGCGTTTCGGCGGCGGCGACATTGCGGCCAAGGTCAACCAGAATCAGGTTGTACGTCTCTGCTGCCAGCCGCGCGCGGGCGGCCTCGGCGTTGGAGACGCAATCCACGTGGACACCCCGCGCTCGCATTACCTTGGCTCGCGACTCGCGGCTCGGCAGATTGGAGTCCACAAGCAAGATCGTCTTTTTGCTCAAGGCAATGCCGCCATCGGCAGCAAGACCGATCGGCGCATCAGCCTGGGGCGCCCGGGGCAGCCTGGGCCCGGTCTTATGCGTCTGTTGTGGCGCATCACCGCCAATGCCCGCCGGCGGTATGCCGAGCGTCTCATCATTGTTCACATCGCCACCTTCGCGCTCTCATCCGAATCCTTGAGTGAGCGCGGCAGGTACTTGGGATCGCACTCGACCCCGCGGCCAGCCATCTCCCGCGCCGCTTTGGCCAACGGCTCGCGCTTCGCCATGAGCTTTCGCAGCGCGGACGCGCGGGCCTCTTCCGAGTCAAAGGGTTCGT
>JBEKQR010000554.1:0-2585 GCA_049519515.1 Candidatus Korobacteraceae bacterium | reverse complement strand
TTCAGCGCCGACAAGGCAGCAAAGCGTCCGGCGGAGCGGGAACTCAAGACCGAGGTCGCAGACGACTTCGAGGCGCGCCGCCGCAGCCGCAGACCGTTCAACTGATGACGTTTCCCGTTGCCCGTTTCCCGATTCACGACTTTGTGCTTTCCGGGGCATTCGTGAAACGTGAAACGAAAAACGTGAAACGAAAAAACGAAGATCCGAAAATCGAGAGCTGCTTTTTATGCGCCGCGTTCGCTACTCCAAATACATTGCCGAGCTCGCCGATTCATTCAGCATGGAAGAGCTGATGCAGGCGCTGGCCGACTACCTGCTGCAGAGCGGATTCGAAGATCAGTTCACTCGCTACCAGCAGGTGGGCGAGCGCGATCAGAGCCTGGAGGCGCTGCGGCAAGCGATCCGCAACGCGCTGCTCAACGGCGATCTGCTGGACGAGGAGATTCGCGAACAGCTCGAGCAGATGCAGGCCGAGGGCAAGCTCGACGAGCTGGTCGATCAGATCATCGAGCGCATGCAGAAGGAAGACTACGTCTCGATTTCCCCGCCCTACGATCCCTCCCGGCCGTCGACCGCCGGCGGCCAGATGGGCAAGCCGCAAGCCGAGCCGCGCTTCGAGGTCACCGACAAAGGACTGGACTTCCTGGGCTATCGCGCGCTGCGCGATCTGCTCGGCTCGCTGGGCAAATCGAACTTCGGCCGGCACGATACGCGCGACCAGGCCACCGGCATCGAAACCAGCGGCGCCAGCAAGACCTACGAGTTCGGCGACACCCTGAACCTCGACATCACCGGCACGCTGGCTTCGGCCATCCAGCGCGAAGGCCTGAAGCTGCCGCTCAACATCGAGTACTCCGACCTGCTGGTTCACCAGTGCGAGTACCAGTCCTCATGCGCCACCGTGCTCATGCTCGACTGCTCGCACTCCATGATCCTGTACGGCGAGGACCGCTTCACCCCGGCCAAGAAAGTGGCCATGGCCCTCTCGCACCTGATCCGCACGCAGTATCCCGGCGACATGCTCTCGCTGGTGCTCTTCCACGACTCCGCCGAGGAGCTGCCACTCTCGCAACTGGCGCGGGTGCGCGTCGGCCCCTACTACACCAATACCCGCGAGGGTCTGCGCCTGGCACAACGCATCCTGCAGCGCCAGCGCAAGGACATGAAGCAGATCGTGATGATCACCGACGGCAAACCCTCGGCGCTCACCATGGAGGACGGACGCATTTACAAGAACGCCTTCGGACTCGATCCGCTGGTGGTCAGCAAGACGCTGGAAGAGGTTTCCAAGTGCAAGCGCGCCGGCGTCATGATCAATACCTTCATGCTGGCCTCGGACTACGGGCTGGTGCAGTTCGTGCAGAAGGTCACGGAGATGTGCCGCGGCAAAGCCTACTTCACCACGCCTTATACTCTGGGCGAATACCTGCTGATGGATTACATGTCGCGCAAGACGAAGACGATCCACTGAGGCGCGTCGTTCTCTCTTGTTCGCGATCGTCTAACCTGGAATCTGCTATTGAGCGTGGCTTTGAAGGGGCGCGGCTTCAGCCGCGCCGTAAAGACATTTATTTCCAGTATCCCGAGCGGGCTTCAGCCCGCGAGGGACCGGTTGTGTTGCTGCTTTTTCCCTCAGCGGCTAAAGCCGGCATCTTTGTTGACTCTGGACGGCCCGGCTAAAGCCGGGCCCCTTCAAAAATCAATAGTGAGGACAGATCGTAATACTTCGTGAATCTCCTCAGCCCTTCGGCTTCTCCTGCGTAGCCGCCGCGGCCTCGGCTGCCTGGAAGCCGATCTTGGAGTGGGTGCCGTCGCAGAAGGGTCTGTTGACGCTGCCGCCGCAGCGGCAGAGCGCGTACACCGGCTTGCCGGTCAGGTCAATCTTCTTGCCGGTCGGATCGATGAGCTCGATCACGCCCTCGGGGTCTTCCACCCGGTAAGGGCCGTTGGGACGAATCGTGATCTTCACCGCCATGTTCGCCTCTGGCATTTAAGATTTTTGATTTCAGATTTCAGATTGAAAGACGACAGTGGTCTTGTTGTTCAATCTGCAATCTGCAATCAAAAAATCTTAAATGTATTTTGCCGCTCACGCAATCGCCCGCGGTTCCCCGGGCTCGATTGAGAAGGGATCGATTTTTTCGCCGACCACCGTGATTTTGCTGCGCGCAGTCCGCTGCGGGCTCTCAGCGCCGGTGGCGATCCGCTGGTACAGGGCCGCGTACTCGTTGACCATGCGCTCGACCGAGAAATGCGTTTCCGCGTAGCAGCGCACCGTCGAGGGGTCGAAGGCAGACTCGATCTGGCGCGCTTTCTCCACCATCTCGTCCACACTGTTGCAGACCCAGCCGGAAACACCGTCGGCGACCACTTCCCGAACCGCCCCGCCGGGCAGCGCCAGAACCGGGGTGCCGGTGGCCATGGCCTCGATCATCACCAGTCCGAACGGCTCGTTCCATTGGATTGGGAAGAGCATGGCCATGGCATTGCCGAGCAACTCGTTTTTCGCCGTCAGATCGGCCTCTCCGAGGAATTCAATGAATTTGCCGTCAACGTGCGGCTTGATATGCGATTCAAAGTAGCCT
>JBEKQR010000553.1:0-2605 GCA_049519515.1 Candidatus Korobacteraceae bacterium | reverse complement strand
GAAACCCTGAAACTTTGAAACATCTTCCCACATTAGCTCCGCCTTCGGCTCCGCAAATGTGGGCCACCCGGGGAGAGGAAAAAGTGTTTTCTCTTGACATCCCCTTTTATAGAACCCGGCCGATATGGCGGGCGTGGACGCCCCCCCGGACAGCCGGTCTCTCACCCCATCAAGCCAAAAGCAGGCTTGCTGGGGACCCCGGCCTGGAGGCCAGCGCTACATTTCTCAACCCCCATTGTTTATACCTGTTCATTTCCCGCACAGGCTGGAGTAACATTACACATCCCATGGGGTTCCCTGACAGACGCCGTCTTTGCGTCTGTTGGGGCAGATTAAATCTGAGATCGTCCCACCCGGGACGGTCTTGAATGTAAAGAGGACACCAATGATTCCTGAAGTCCGGTTCGGGAAAAAACTGGCGTGTGGGCTGGCCGGCTTGTTCTGCCTGGCGCTTTTCGCGCAAACGACCCTCTACGCCGCGGATAAAATCGTGCTGCCAAAATATCCTCGTTTGATGATCGGCTTTACTACTTCTAATTTCTCCAAGGTCTATCCGACCAACGTGGCCAATATCAAGAAGCTGCTCGACTTTGCCAGCGAGCAGGGCTTCGCCTTCATTGAAATTCGCGATTCCGAGGCCACCCTCACCCTGGCCGATTGCAAAGAACTGGCCGCCTATGCCAAACAGAAGGGCGTGGAAGTGATCTACGCCATGAACACCGGCCTGCTGGACTCGAATTACTGGGAAGTTTTCTCCCGCGGCGTCGTCAACGCCGCTGTCTTTGACGGGCCGAAGGTGGTGCGCACCGGGGCCAACGGCGCGGAGATGCTGGCCGATGCGAAGAAGACGCACTGGACAGCCGCGGAGTTCGCCAAGCTGGTCGAGAACGGCAATAAGGCCGGCAAGACCGCCAAGGAACACAAATTGAAGTTCCTGGTCGAGAACGCCCGCGAGGCGCTCAAGGGCGATGGCGTCACTTCCTTCGGCACTATGGAGTTGTTCGGTCCCAAGGGGGTAAGCCGGGACGTTGGCCTGCAATTGGACGTGGCCAATTTCTTCTGCACATCGCGCGTGCCCAGCACGCCGGACGCGGCCAACGCGTTTGTCGAATCGCAGGCCGGCAGAATCGGCTACACTCACCTGAAGACCTCTAAGAACCACAAGCCGCAGCCGGTTTTGAATGGCAACGAGTTGTCCTTCGAGACCTACTTCAAGCTGCTGCAGAAGCATAGAAAGAACTTCGTGGCCATCGAACTGGATCCGGCGGGCACGGCTGATGAGGCGTATGCGAACCATTTGAAGAGCCTCGCATACCTGAAGAAGAATTTTTGACGTGTTTCGGTGAAGGGGCATGCAGTGAAAAGGTAGCGCCGGCCTCCAGGCCGGGGTCCCCAGTAAGCCTGCTTTTGGCTTGCGGGGGTGGGAGACCGGCTGTAGGTGCGGACATCTCGTCCGCACTTTGCAGTCACGGCGGGCGTGGACGCCCCCCGAACAGCCGGTCCCGCCGTGCGGGACCAGCGCTACCTTTTTCGACGGAGTGTAGCGAAAAATCTGTGAACTGCTGTTGTGCTGCTGAACATCTACGGGGTTGACGTGCAAGGAACCGCGGTACAGGCTCGAAAAAGCACCGGGAAAGCCACCATATATTCCATCCTGGCGGCGATCAGCTTTTGCCATCTGCTCAACGACATGGTGCAATCGCTGATCACGGCGATTTATCCCATCCTGAAGGACGCCTTTCACCTCGACTTCACGCAGGTGGGACTGATCACCCTCACCTACCAGATGACCGCCTCGATGCTGCAGCCGGCGGTGGGTTTCTACACCGATCTGCGGCCCAAGCCGTTTTCCCTGCCGGTGGGCATGAGCTTTACCGTGGCCGGGTTGCTGCTTCTGTCGCGGGCGCCCAATTATCTTTTCATTTTGCTGGGCTCGGCGCTGGTCGGGGTGGGCTCGGCGGTGTTTCATCCCGAGTCGTCGCGGGTGGCGCGCATGGCCTCGGGCGGACAGCTTGGCCTGGCGCAGTCGATCTTTCAGGTCGGCGGAAACATAGGAGCCACGGCGGGACCTTTGCTGGCGGCTTTCATCGTCCTGCCGCGCGGACAACATAGCCTCGGCTGGTTCTCCCTCGCTTCGCTGCTGTCGATGGCGGTGCTGACCATGGTAGGGACATGGTACAAGCGCAACATCCCCTACCACGCGCAACCCCGGACAAGAACACTGGCGAGCAGCTCGCCGCTGTCTTCCGGCAAGATCTGGTTGTCCGTGGTGATCCTGATTTCGCTACTGTTTTCCAAGGCCTTCTATCAGGCCAGCCTTACCAGCTATTATACCTTCTACCTGATCAGCAAGTTTCACGTCACGGTGCAGACCGCGCAGATCCACCTGTTCGCCTTCTGGGGCTCGATTGCGGCCGGCGCGCTGATTGGCGGCTGGGTTGGCGACCGCGTCGGGCGCAAGGTCGTCATCTGGTATTCGATCCTGGGGGTGTTGCCTTTCACGCTGGCGCTGCCCTACGTCAACCTGTTGTGGACCGAGATTCTGATCGTGGTGATCGGGCTGATACTGTCGTCATCGTTTTCCGCCATCGTGGTCTATGCGCAG
>JBEKQR010000552.1:0-2609 GCA_049519515.1 Candidatus Korobacteraceae bacterium | reverse complement strand
CTGTCGATGAGCGTAGCCGTGTTCAGGTTAGCCATGGTGTCGAACCCGATGGAGGAGTTCTGTGACTGGTAAGTAAGTTCAGCGCTGACGATGGTGCGGACGGAGCCAACCGCAGAGGCTTCGTTGGCGGACATGCGCGAACGCATCAAGTTAGGAACAGCGATAGCGGCGATAATCAGGATGATCGCCACGACGATTAACAGTTCGATAAGTGAAAAGCCCTTCTGCTTCCGCATTGCAACCCTCTCCTTGTTTTTTACGTGTTCAGTGGAACAACGTTCAATCTTCTCGGTGTGTATTGTGCAAGAGTGTTGCCATCTTCGCAGGGGCTGTATCCAAACTAGCAACTAGTTGTATTATCAGTAAGTTACGATGATTATGGCATTTGTGGGCCAGGAAATCAGTGCCGGCTTGACAGTTGTTGTCAGTCGAGGCTGTCAAATTTTGTCATTCGGACCGCCCATTGCTTTGAAAATCGACCGATGGGTCGCCCGGAGGGCACGATCGGCCAATCTGGCCCTCTCGCTGCCAATCTGGCCCTCTGGCTGGCGCAACTTTGTCTCCAGATGCTCGCGCAGGCTGCTGAAAAAAGCGATTTCAGGCCAGCAAAACGAAAGGGCCAGCCGAAACTGGCCCCCGCAACTATCTTGGTCAGGTTTCCTGCCGGAGAACCGCTACTGGATCGCAGGGCTGGTCGCCGTGGCATTGCCGGCCGTAGTGATGAATGTGATGACGGCTGTGCCATCCGTATAGAAATTCTTTATCCCGGTCGAGCCCTGTTTTGCCGGAGTTCCAAGCAGTGTGTAACCAAGAGCGGAACTAGCGGCAAGGGTAAAGTAATAGCCGCTCTTGGACGCGGCGGCGCTGGTGGCCGCAGCCAGCGTGGCATCGATCAGGCAGGCGTTAGTCGAACTCGGCGCGGTGCAACCGCCGGATAGCGCAGCCAGGGTCGTGGCATAGCCGGTAGCGGGGTAAGTCGATGCGTAAGTAATCTCAGCGGTGTTGATCGTACGCATCGAGCCCACGGCAGAAGCCTCATTTGCGGAAATACGCGAGCGGAGCAAATTGGGGATGGCGATGGCGGCGATGATCAGAATGATGGCCACCACGATCAGCAACTCAATAAGGGAAAAACCCTTCTGCTTACGCATTGAAACTCTCCTTAAGAAACTCTTGCACAATCCTAGACTGCCATGAACTACCCTGCATTTTTGATACCGAAGACCAAGCTTCTGGTTACCATTAGCCAAGGTCCGTAAGTCACTCATTCTTAAATAAATCGCTCCAGGGTTGGGAACCAGGATTGCTATTGATCATGCTCGGTATGACAAAATATGTCAAGCCGTGCTGCCCAAAGTCTGTCAAGCTATGTTGCCTGGTTCCTCCAGGATTTCAAATTACCACGGTGCCTGCACTTTGGTTATACCTCCATGCGGCTTGCTCATAACTTGGATGCTCAGGAGCACGATAATCTGTAACAGGATAGGCTTCCACCCCAGCGAATGGAAATCATCATTCGCTGGGGACCCCGGCTTGCGAAAGGTAGGCCAGTGTCGAACCGCGCCAATCCGGATGGGGAAT
Organism: Candidatus Korobacteraceae bacterium; assembly: GCA_049519515.1. Lineage (GTDB taxonomy): Bacteria > Acidobacteriota > Terriglobia > Terriglobales > Acidobacteriaceae > CAWBRT01. Next base: position 1,028 of record JBEKQR010000552.1, on the reverse strand, counting down.
GCGCCCGCACCCCGGCAGATGTAACCGTAGCGCTCGCGGCTACGACGCCTGCCGGCCGCCTGTTTCCGGTTTTTGCCCGCATCCCTGCCTGGAACCGGATGCACTGGCGCGCATGGCTGCCGCTATTGACCGTCTTTGCCTTGCCCAACCTGGTTTTCGCGGCGGCGAGCTTGTTCCTGCCCAGCCGCCGGGCCTGGATTTCCATAGACTATCTCTTCCTCGCCCTGGCCTTTTGCGTGATGCGCGGAAGAAGGTTCGGCCTGGCGATTTTGACGGTCCTGCTTTTCAGCATGGACGCAATTTTCGCCTTCTCCGGTATCTATTACTTCAATTTCGGCAGCGCCATCCGCTACCTTAAGGAACTGCCCGAGGTTTCACCGTGGGTTTCCGTTCCCATGGCGGTCGCGTTGGCTGCGGTGGCCTGCGGAATCGCCTGGCTGGCATGTGCGATGGAGCTGCGAAGCGAGCGGCGAAACGCCTGCTGGTTGCTCGCCATTGCCGGCCTGGTCCTGGTGCCCTATTGGGCGGCCTATGCGGTGCTGACCGGCTCGTGGGTCAAGCAAGGCCGCGAGGTGCTGGTGGGCTCGACCCTGGCCAGCGAGATGGCTGAAAGCATGATCCTGTTCGCGCCGCCGGACATGCCGCAGCGGACGCAATCGGTGGCGTTCTTCGCCGCGCCGGCGCTCGCCCATGCCACCCCAACGGATGCAAAAATGGCATCTGCTGGGGGCCCTGGCGGCACCGGTTCCGCTCCCAGGAACGTGCTTATCATCGTGGAAGAAGCCTTGGGAGAGCCGATCGATACGGCAGAACTGACCGCCGTCCTGGCGCCCCTGCGCAGCGCCGAAGTGAAGGCCCGGTACAACGTGCGTTTCGGCTCCGTCCCTTTCTCCGGAGGCACGGTGAGCGGCGAGATGCGCGAGCTGTGCGACACACTTCTTGGTCCCGCGGACAATCCCGAAGGCTTCCTGCGGCAGTGCCTGCCGTGGAAGTTCCGCAAGCTGGGTTACCGCACCATCGGGGTGCAC
>JBEKQR010000551.1:0-2613 GCA_049519515.1 Candidatus Korobacteraceae bacterium | reverse complement strand
CCGCAAACGGCAAACAGGTCCTCCAGGGCCTGGTGAGTGGCGCCGTCCGGCCCGACGGAAACGCCTCCGTGCGCGCCCGCCACCAGCACGTTGAAGTTGCCATAGCAGACCGAAACCCGCAGTTGGTCCAGGTTGCGGGCGGCGGCAAAGGTAGCGTAGGTTCCCACCACCGGCAGCTTGCCTTCCTTGGCCAGCCCGGCGGCCACGCAGGTGGCTGATTGCTCGGCGATTCCCATGCTCAACCAGCGTTCCGCCCGCTCCGGATGGCCCTCGTAAAACTCGCTGATGGTGATCGAGCCGGAAATGTCCAGCCCCAGGCAGACCACGCGCGGATCGCGACCTTCCAGCGCCAGCTCCTTGCCAAAGCCTTTGCGCGTCGGCTCCATGTCGGCCTTCATGGTCTCGCCCGCATTCCACCAGTAATCGCGGCTGAAGCGCGGCATCTTCGCCGCCAGCGAAGCGTCGATGCCCTGCTGGTACTTCCGCGCCCGCGCGAACATCTCCTCGACCGGAACCTTACCGGCAACGCCGAGACATTCCAGGGCCTTGTCCAGCTCCTGCCGATTGGGAGACTTGCCGTGCCAGCCGGCGGCATTTTCCATGAAGCTGACGCCTTTGCCCTTCACGGTTTCCGCCAGAACCAGCAAAGGCTTGCCCGAGGAATTCTGCCTGGCGCGCTCCAGGGCCTCGACCAGCCGCGGCATGTCGTGTCCATCGACCGGCACGACCTGCCAGCCGAAGGATTCATACTTGGCCGCGATCGGCTCTATGTTCATCACCTTCTCGACCTGCCCGTCAATCTGCAGGTGGTTGTTGTCCAGGATGGCGGTGAGGTTATCGAGCTTGTAGTGGGCCGCTTCCATGGCCGCTTCCCAGACCTGCCCTTCCTGCTGCTCGCCGTCGCCCATGATGCAGAAGACGCGAGAGGAGCGGCCGTCGAGGCGGGCGGCGAGGGCGCTGCCCACGGCCATGCTCAAGCCCTGGCCCAGCGATCCCGATGAGCACTCGATCCCCGGCAGCTTCAGCCAGTGCGGGTGCCCCTGCAGGGGAGATCGCAGACGCCGCAGCAGAGCCAGGTCGAGCTTGTCGAAGTATCCGGAGAAGGCCAGCCCGGCATAAAGCGCGGGAGCCTTGTGCCCGCCCGACCAGAAGATGCGGTCCCGGCCCGGCCAGGAGGGATTGCGGGGATCGTGATTGGCGACGCGCAGATACAGGGCCGCGGTAATGTCCATTATGGAAAGCGTACCGCCGCTGTGGCCCGAACCGGCGCAGCCGAGCGCCGTCAGATTATAGCCGCGCATCAGGGCCGCCGTCTGCTGCAGCTCTGCAACTGAGTACTCGCGCAACACGTTTCCTGTCTTCGAATCCACTATCGGCATGGCAGCCCTTCCTTTCGCTTCCGCCCGCAACCCGGGCGAACCGGCATCTCCGCAACCCGGCCGGTCAGATAATTGGAAATTTGAAAAAAGGCCCAGACCTTCCCGGCCCTGTAACAGCCTATGTCCTGCACAACCCTGCTTCAGTGATCAACGGCAGGGGCGGCTGTGACGGCGAGCACGGACTCACTCCGGAACAGAAAGATGGAGCCAGAGCCGGCAGCCGGGGGTCCGCAGCGCGCCGGTTCTTGCGCTGGGGTGGGAGCCTGCTAGCGGGAGAAGTTATTCTGCTGATTTAGCTGTTGCTGAAGCTGTAACTGCTGCTGTTGCTGCTGCTGAATTTTCTGCAATTCCTGCAGTATCTGCTCGGGGGTCCTGACCTGCCCAGGCAGGATGGGTTGTCCCGGCGTCGCTTGGGGCGGCGGTGGGGCAATCCCAGCGGCTGGCGTTGGCGGAGCCGGCTGGGGCGGCGCTATCACCTGGGGCGGAACCGGCGCCGGTGAATTGTCAGACTCGGTTGTGTCGACCTCAGGCTTAGGCGGGCTGGGTGGGCGCGGAGGCATGGCGGCCGCTGTGTTCGGCGATGCGCCTGAGCTCTTGCGCATGGTCAGCATGATGCGCGTGACCGCCTGGGGTTGTTGCGCCGACCCAAGCAGGATGTAATCGTAGGACGAACCGTTGAGCAGCGAAGCCAGCACGTCGCGGGGCTGCCCCGGCCCGCCGCGGAAGTAAACACGCTCGCTCGAGGAAGCGGGAACTTCGATGCTCGCTCCGGTCGCTCGCTGCACCGCGTTGAGCACGTCGCTGAAGGTCGAGTTGTCGGCTCGAATGGTAAGCAGCCCGTCCCGCAGGGTCACCTCCGGCGGATTGGCAGGCGCCGGCGCCGGCGCTGCAACCACCGCTTTCGGGGTCGCCTTCGGCGCCGGCTTCGGGGCAGGCGCGGATTGCGGAGCCGTCGGACGCGGCGGCGCAGCCGCTGGCGTTTGCCCCAGCAGAGCAGAGGCCGGCACGATCAAAGCGAGCAACAGCCACGCGAATTGCGCCCTAGCTCTCATAAATTACCGAATATCAATTTTACACTGGTATTTGGTTTGCTGGGGCGCCTTGAGCCGTGCCGAAGGCGGGTCTTGTTGAATCTGGGCTTCAGTCCCTGCGTTTACGTCTAGTAATTCGCCTGTGCCCTGGCGGCGCAGGCGCGGCAGAAGGTCCAGCGCTTGAGGTCGATCCATTCCACGGC
>JBEKQR010000550.1:0-2615 GCA_049519515.1 Candidatus Korobacteraceae bacterium | reverse complement strand
CGACCCGCGCCAATGTCGCCATGACCCTGGTGCTGGACCGTTCCCGCTCGATGACCTTGAACGGCGGGAGCACAGCACTCCCCCTCGCCGTTGCGCACTTCCTGACGAATTTCAGCGACACCCTCGACCAGGTCGCGCTGGCCACCTTCGCCTCTGATTCGACCCTCGATGTGAGCATGAGAGGTAACTTCACCTCTACCATCACGAGCTCGGTCAATGGCATTAATTTCGACGGTGGTACGTATGCCCAGGGCGGACTGCTGCTGGCGCAGACCCAGGAAGCAGGCGTGGGCGGGCTGAACATTCTAAAGGCCGTGGTGTTCTTTACCGACGGCTGGGCCAATACGAACCTGGACAACTTGCAGTGCTCCTCCCGCTCCAGCGCCACGACCTTGCTTAACTACGGCGGATGCGCTCCTCCCGAGGCGGCTGTCGGCTGGTGCGGCGGTGGCGTTTCTTTCTGGACCCCTGGCACCAACCCGGCGCAATCCGTCTCCTGCAACGCCACCAGCTTTCCCGCGCAGCAGCCCGGGAACCAGGGAGGCATAAATGACACCGACGTCAGCAACGAGGCCAACTATCGCGCCATTCAGTTGGCCAACACCCTGCGAGCCAGCAACGTGGTCGTTTATGCTGTGGGCCTCGGCGACAAGATCAACAGCACCGTTCTGCAACAGATCGCGAACGATCCCAGCAGCCCCACATACGATTACACCAAGCCCCAGGGGCTGGCGGTTATCGCCTCTGACTGCCCGGGGCCGACCTGCCCCGCTGATCTGGACCGGGCCTTCCAGGCGGTTGCCACCGACATACTCCTCCGTCTGACGAAATAGGCAGAGTATGAGCGAATCAGAGATCGCGATCCAGGCCGGCATCGCCGTCGCCAGGCCCGCATCAAGGAAAGGCGGGGCTTTGGACGCCCTCCTGCAGAGGGCTTTCTCCTTTCCCGCGATGCTGGGGACCTTCCTGGTCGGCGCGGTCTTTGTGGTGGTGCGCGAATTCGCGGTGGATCCCGACCTGTGGTGGCACATCAAGGTCGGGCAGAACATCCTGGCGACCGGTCACTGGCCGACCACCGATCCATATTCGTTTACCGTCGCGGGTCAGCCTTGGCTGGCCTATGAATGGCTGGGCGACGTGCTGTTCGGAGCGGTGGAAAGCGCCTGGGGCCTGCGCGGGCTGGAAGCCCTGCTGATCGTCTTGGGCAGCTCCATCATGCTGGCGCTGTACGCTTACACTACAATCCGCACCGGGAATTCGAAGGCCGGATTTGTCGCGACCTCGATCCTGTTGCTGCTGACCGCGCCGTTTTTCTCCCTGCGGCCACAGATGCTGGGGTTCCTTTTTATCGTCCTGACGCTTATCGCGCTGGAGCGCTTCCGTCAAGGCAAAGCCGGGGCGCTCTGGTTTCTTCCGCCGCTGTTCCTGGCGTGGGTCAATACCCATGGCTTCTGGGTGATCGGGCTGGGCGCCATCGCCGTCTTCTACGCCAGCGGCCTGCTGGAGTTGCGTCTGGGCGTAATCGAAACGCGGCGCTGGAGCGCAGCCGAGCGCATTCGTTTGGAACTGGCCTTTCTCCTATGCCTGGCTGTCCTGCCACTTACGCCGTACGGGGTACGCATAGCCGCCAGTCCCTTCGAGTATGCTTTCGAGCTGCCGCTCAACAAGGCGCATATCCTGGAGTGGCAGCCAATGCCATTCAACGCGCTGGTGGCCAAGTTTTTTCTGGCCTTGCTGTTGGGCTTTTTTCTCTTCAATATGGCGCTGCGTTTCCGCTGCCGGCTGGAAGAATTGGCGCTATTCGTCGGCGGGACCGTGATGGCGTGCCTCCACGGGCGCTTTCTCCTGGTTTTCGCGGCTTTTTTTGCGCCGCTTCTCGCCGCCGTCCTGGCGCGTTGGCTGCGCGGCACTAACCATGGAAAACAGCGCTGGCTTCTCAATGCCGGCTTGATGGCCGCGGTGCTGCTGGCGATGGCGCGATATTTTCCCACCGACGCCCGGATGCAGCAGTTCGTCTCCCGCCAATGGCCGGTGCGGGCCGTTGAATACCTGCGGCAACACCCCATTCCCGGCCACATGTACAACAGCTACGGCTTCGGCGGCTATCTGATCTGGTCCTTGCCTGAGCCCAGGCTCTTTATCGATGGCCGGGCGGACGTCTATGAGCGTGGCGGGGCGTTCGGGGATTATTTGCAGGTGGCCACTCTGGGGCCCGCGGCATTTGCCGTGCTCCGGAGTTACGGCATTCAATCCTGCCTGGTTGCGCGGAAGGAGCCGCTGGCGACGGTTCTCGCCGCGTTGCCCGATTGGAAACAGGTTTACGCGGATGACCTGAGCCTGCTGTTTGTGCGGCGAACGCCAACCGAACCGGCACGTCCAAGGCCCTTGCCATAGGCTGTTACGGCGCCGCAGGACAGAACGGCAAGCCCGGCCTGGGCTGAGGCGGTTCCGGACAAAATGAAGCTTGGTTGAGACAGTCGTATGTTCATCTGGTATGGTCTTGTCGGCGCCATTCTGATCGTGCTTGTTTCCTTCACCCGCAGGACAAAGGACAAGTACGAGGATATCTGTAATGCCGCCGGTCTCGCGTGCTTCTGCCTGGTTCCCCTGCTGCC
>JBEKQR010000549.1:0-2654 GCA_049519515.1 Candidatus Korobacteraceae bacterium | reverse complement strand
TTCTCTCTTTCGAATCGTAACCGGATGAGCGAGCTGCATGCAGGACATCAACTATGACTTGTGTATGGGAGTTACTGGCACGGAATAATCGAATGAGCTTGATCGCTTGCTCACGAACAGCCTGATCATTCTGGTTGTTTTGAAACTTTTGGCGAATGGTTTTGTCGAACATCTGTTCGGAGATGTAGCTTGGATCTGTCAACTCGGGCGCGCGTTCAGGGATCATTCTTTGTGTTCTCCGGGTTTTTCATTGAGCATCTTAACGCGGCGACGTTCAATCTGAAATCAAAAATCTGAAATCTTAAATGTTCTAAAATGTCTGCCCATGGCAAGTGGCTTTCAGTTATGGGCGCATCCCTGGTGGGTCAACCTGCTGCTGCTTGCGCCGGTACTCTCGTTTCTTGGCTGGCGCCGCGGAGGCCTGGCGCTCAGCCGGCGGCAGCTCTTCTATCTGGCCGTTTTTGGCGTGTCGTTCGGCTTTGTGGAAGCCGCTGTAGTGGTCTATCTGCGGGCCGGACTGGCGCTTGCGGGCAGCCAGGCCGCATTGCAACCGCCAGCACTGCCGGACAGCTACCAGCAAGTGGCGGCTTCCCTGGCGCTGTTTCCGCGCAGGCTGCTGGCCATTGAGATCTGCCGGGAGGCGGCGACCATCATCATGCTGGTCAGCGTGGCGCTGCTGGCGGCTGCCAAGGCGCGGGAGCGCTGGGCTTGCTTTCTGGGGGCCTTTGCCGCCTGGGATCTCACCTACTACGCCGCACTGCGCGTGATGCTGGGATGGCCGTCGTCACTGCGGGATTTGGATGTGCTGTTTCTGATTCCCGTGCCCTGGGTCTCGCAGGTATGGTTCCCGGTCCTGGTGAGCGCGCTGGCGTTAGCAGCCATTGCGCTATCGACAAGAGCAACCCGATCAGCGACGCTGAAGCAGGCGCTGCCGGCGGACCTCAGCCAGGCAGCGCCGAAAGGGAATCCCACACTTGCCGCGCAAATGTGGGACGCTGGCAAGGAACTGGTTATTTCGCGGCGACGTTCTCGTTGAGAATGATGACGCCGTCCTCGTCGGCGTAGATGTGGTCTCCGGGATGGCAGACGTGGCCGCCGATTTCGACCGGTATGTTCGCCTGTCCCTCGGAGCGCTTATTGGAGCGGCGCGGGTTGGTGCCGAGGGCTTTCACGCCAAGTGGCAGCGCGGCGAGCGCCGCCTTGTCGCGCACGTACCCGAACAGCACGATGCCTGCCCAGCCGTTTTTGACGAAGTCTCCGGCGATCACGTCGCCGACCACGGCACAACGGGAGCTTCCTCCGGCATCGACGACGAGCACCTTGCCCGCGCCTGGCGTCAGGCTGAGCTCCTTGATGCGCGAGTTGTCCTCGAAACATTTGACGGTCACCGCCACGCCGTCAAAAGCGGCACGGCCGCCGAAATCATGGAAGATGGGCGCCAGTACACGGGCGCGCTGTTCGAACTGATCGCAAAGATCGGTAGTTTTTAAGGTCATTCTCAGCTCCAGAGTGATTGAGGTGCTGCCTGGGATTCACCGTCAGATTGTACAGCCAAGGCAAAGCTGGTATGGTAGTCAGCCACATATCCAGGGCCCCCGGACGGCGCGCTGTTGCGCCGGCTGGGGTCAGCCGATTACATGGGAGGATGCCGATGCTATTGAGCTATTTGCGATGGTTGTGCGCGAGGGCGGCGTTAGTGGCGCCAGTCGCGCTTTTTCTGCTGGCCGGCGAAACTATGTGGGGCGCTGGCGCCCCGGGGGAGAGAGGCGCAGCCGTGAACGACCTGGTGATAGCCAACCATATTCTCGCCAATCAAGGGGTGGTGGACGGATACGGCCATGTCAGCATCCGTAATCCGGAGAATCCCAACCAGTACATGATGGCCCGCTCGATGGCTCCCGGCCTGGTGACCGCAGCCGACATTATGACCTTCGACCTGGACAGCAATCCGTTGGGCGGCGACAACCGCACCAGCTACGTGGAGCGCTTCATCCACGGCGAAATCTACAAGGTACGGCCGGATGTAAAGGCCATTGTGCACTCTCACTCACCGGAGCTGATTCCGTTCGGCGTCACCGATGTTCCGCTTCGTGCCATCTATCACATGGCGGTCTTTCTGGAAGACGGAACGCCGGTGTACGAGATCCGCGATTTCCGCGGCCCCGGCGACAAGAGCATGCTGGTGCACAGCCGCGAACTGGGGGCGGCGCTGGCGCGCGTGCTGGGCAAGAGCTCGGCCATGCTGATGCGCGGCCATGGCGGCGTGGTGGTGGCCAACGACCTTCCGCAGGTGGTGGGCCGCAGCGTTTATTTCCAGATAAATGCCAAGCTGCAGGCGCAGGCCATCACCTTTGGCCGTCCCATAAACTTTCTGGCGCCCGGAGAGAGCGTGCCGCCGGCGGTGAGCACCTATCTGCGCGCCTGGGAGATCTGGAAGCTGGAAGCGGAGCAGCGGCAGGCGCAGGCCGGCACAAAGTGATTACGCGGCTGGCGCGCCGGTAAGCAGGGAATGGTCTTGGGAAGGGATTAGTTCTGAGAATCTGTCCAGAAACTAGGCACTTGCTCGTTTTTCTTTGGATTATGTGGAAGCCCACGGCTTTAGCCGTGGGAATCAAGGCATCAAGTCTGAAGCGGCTTTAGCCGCCGTGCCGATG
>JBEKQR010000548.1:0-2655 GCA_049519515.1 Candidatus Korobacteraceae bacterium | reverse complement strand
GCCCTAATCTCCTGCAAGACTCTACAGCTTCGCGGTCAAGGCATTGGCAAAGGATCAGCCTGTGCTTTGCCGCGAGCTGTGTACTGAGCGGTTAACCCTAAACTGCCGGGGTGCTGCATGGGGATCGAAGTGGTTTTGCCGGGAGGCGATTACCTGAGTTCGCGCCGCTGGGCGCGCTACCAGGTGGAGGTGCCTGTCTGGGTAATGGTGGAAGTTGGCGGGGAAGCGACGGTGGTCGAAGGCCGCGGCTCGCAGCTCAACTGCGGCGGCATGACCGTGTTCGCGCCGATTGAGCTGGCGATTGGCGAGCAGGTGAGCGTGGAGTTCACGCCTCCCTACTCCAGCCGGCCGCTAACCATGACATGCGTGGTCCGAAATTGCCATCGTTATTCGTATGGGGTGGAATTCGTTACCCAGCGGAAGGTCGCTTAGGCGCCGGGAAGCCTTTGCTCCCGGGGCGACGAGCCTGCAACTGCCCCGCGTCTGGCCCGCCGAAGGCAAAATTATGCCATTGACATAGTTGCTGTATCCGGGAGGAGCCACCGGGCTTTATCATAGCGCGGTGATTCCACGCCTCAGTATCAGGAGTTCAGATACAGCAGCCGTGGCACTGCCTTGCGGCAAAACGCCAGGAGAAACCATGTCTACCAATTCGATTGACCCTGCCAAAACGCTTCAGGCCAACACTCTGAAGTGGGAGTCGCATCCCCGATTCAAGGGTATGGAGCGTGCCTACCTGCTGAACAAGCGAGACGACAATTTCGGCGTCACCATGGCTCTCGACCGCTGGCTTCCGGGCGCGGAGCTGGACCGCCATACGCATCAGGATTGCGATGACATCTTCTACATCATCAAGGGCAAGGCCAAGATCTGGATCGATGGCATGGGAGACGTGCCGCTGGTAACCGGCTCTTTCGTGAAGGTGCCCAGGAATCTGGCCCATCAGCCCCACTCAGTCGAGGAGGAGACCCTTTGCCACCACACCTGGTTCCCGGCAACCTACTGAGGCGATGAGTAGCTGAGCAGGGGTTGCGGCCCCGCCGGCGGAAAGCGCATCTGTCAAAGGATCTGCTGTTACCGCAGCTCTTCCATGATCTTCTGCAACGCCTCGCGCCCGGGACGCACGCGCTCCTGCGGCAGCGCGGCCAGCGGATCATCCACCAGGTTGAGTAGTTCGATGAAGCTCGGCTGGCTGGTATTGATGTAGAAAATCCCGGTCAGCGCCTCGTTGGCCTCGTGCGCCTGCATCAGGCGCTTTACGGCCGCCACCCGGTCGGTGGGATCGTAATCCTGTTCCAGCTTGCGCAGCCGAAGATGGGAGCCATCGTGCATGGCGACCTCGATGCTCGTGCCCGGATCGTACTCCACGCCGATCTCCTCGAACGAGGGAACGAAATCAGCGTCCGTGAGCGGCTCCTCGTGATCCTTCATGAACTTGTAAGACTTAGTGGAACCTTCATGATCGTTGAAGGTGACGCAGGGCGAGATAACGTCCAGCATCACCGTGCCGCGATGGGCGATGGCCGCCTTGAGCATGGTGTGCAACTGCTTTTTGTCGCCGGAGAATGAGCGCCCGACAAAGGTAGCTCCCATCTCCACCGCCAGCAGGCAGGTATCCACCGGCGGCAGGTTGTTGACGACCCCGGTCTTGAGCTTGCTGCCACGATCGGCTGTGGCCGAGAACTGTCCCTTGGTAAGCCCGTAAACCCCGTTGTTCTCGATGATGTAGATGATCGGCAGATTGCGCCGCATGAGGTGCACGAACTGGCCGATGCCGATGGAAGCAGTGTCGCCATCGCCGCTGACGCCGAGCGCCAGCAGTCGCCGATTGGCCAGCGCAGCCCCGGTGGCTACCGATGGCATGCGTCCGTGTACCGAGTTAAAGGTGTGCGAGCGCCCCATGAAGTACGCCGGGCTCTTGGAAGAGCAGCCGATGCCGGAGAGCTTGATCACGCGCTCGGGGGCGACGCCCATTTCAAAGAAGGCGTCGATAATGCGCTCGGAGATGGCATTGTGCCCGCAACCGGCGCAGAGCGTGGTCCGGCTGCCACGGTAGTCGAGCACGGTCAGCCCGATGCGGTTTCCCTTCTCACGCGGCGAATTGGGTGCGCTCGCCATTTTTGCTGCCCTCCTGCAAAACGATTTCGTCGGTAATGTAACGCGCATCGATCGGCAGCCCGTTGTAGTGGCGCACGCTGCGCAACTTGGCAATCTCGCCGGCCTCGAGATCCAGTTTCAGCAACTGCAGCATCTGCGCATCGCGGTTCTGGTCCACGACATAGACCCGTTTATGGCGCGCGATGAACTGCCGGATTTCGTCGGCGAACGGATAGGCGCGGACGCGCAGGTAATCGAAGTGCATCTGGTACTCGCGCTCGAGTTGCCGCAGCGATTCGGCAGCCGCCCAGTGAGATGAGCCGTAAGCGAGAATCGCCAGCTCGCGGCCCATTCCGGCTGGCGCCATCTTTACATTTGCTGGGGCGGCCTCGACGATCTCCGGCCCGGGAAGCAGCGCGCGCATATTCTCAAACTTGCGGGCGAGGCGGTCCATGTTGCGCACGTAGTCGTCTGGACGCTCGCTGTACTGGCCTGCCTCGTTGTGCCCGCTGCCGCGCGCGAACCACGCCGCCGCCGGATGATCGGTGCCCGGCAAGC
>JBEKQR010000547.1:0-2655 GCA_049519515.1 Candidatus Korobacteraceae bacterium | reverse complement strand
GCGCGGTCCGCAAAATTCGCGAACTGATTGACGCAGCCGCCCTGGGCGATCTCTATTATTACGACTCCCAGCGGGTCAATCTTGGCCTGTTCCAGCACGACGTGAACGTTATCTGGGACCTCGCTCCGCACGATCTGTCGATCATGGAACACCTGATCGACGAGGAGCCGGAGGCCATCATGGCTGCCGGCGAGAGGCACGTCAACGGGCACGAAGACATGGCGTACATCACCGTGTTTTTCCCGCACCGCATCATCGCCCACCTGAATGTGAACTGGCTTTCGCCGGTCAAGGTGCGGACCACGCTGATCGGCGGCGAGAAAAAAATGCTCGTCTGGAATGACCTGGAGGCCGACGAAAAGGTCAAGGTGTACGACAAGGGCGTGGTGATGAATGGCGCCGAGGGGGTGCACAAGCTGCTCGTCAGCTACCGTTCCGGCGACATGTGGGCGCCCAAAATCGAGCAGACAGAAGCGCTCCGCGAAGAGCTCAGCTATTTTTACGACTGCATCGTCCACAACAAGAGGCCCATCAACAATGGTATCTCCGGCTGGCGGGTGGTGCGCATGATTGAGGCCGCCTGCCGCTCAATGAAAACCAGGGGAGAAGTGATATTGCTCAACTCCACTGGAACCCGCACCGGAATGATGCGGGCGGCATGAGATCAAAATCAACTAGCGTGGAAACGGCATGAATGAACATCAATGTATTGCTCCTGACGTGAAGCTTGGCAGCAATGTCAAGTTGGGTAAATTCATCAACCTGTACGGTTGCGAGATCGGCGATAACTCCAAGATCGGCGCCTTCGTGGAAGTGCAGAAGAATGCGCGCATCGGCAGCAATTGCAAAATCTCCAGCCATAGCTTCGTTTGCGAAGGGGTGACCATCGAAGACGAGGTCTTCATTGGTCACAGCGTGACGTTTATCAACGATTCCTACCCGCGGGCCACTAACTCCTCCGGCGCGCTGCAGAGCGAAGCAGATTGGAAAGTGGAACGCACGACGGTGAAGAGAGGGGCCTCCATCGGCTCCGGGGCGACCATCCTCTGCAACGTGGTGGTCGGCGAAAATGCCATAGTGGGCGCCGGCAGCGTGGTAACCCGGGACGTGCCGGCAAACAGCATCGTGGCCGGCAATCCCGCCCGGCTGGTGCGGTATCTTGCCGCAGAAGTGGAGGTTGCACAATGATAGCGAATGACCCCAAAAACAGCGTCCCTTTCGTGGACCTGGTTACTCTCCATGCTGAACTCGAGGATCGGCTGCTTGCGGTAACCAAGCGCGTCCTCGCCACGGCCGGGTTTGTTGGCGGTCCCATGGTGGAGGAGTTCGAAGAAGCCTTCGCCACCTGCTGCGACAGCCGTTACTGCATAGGAGTGAGCAGCGGGACCGACGCGCTGCGCTTTGCCCTGATGGCGATCGGAGTCGAACCCGGCGACGCTGTGATCACCGTCAGCAACACCTTCATCGCGACGGTGGAAGCCATCTCCCAGGCGGGAGCGCAGCCGGCGTTCGTCGATGTCAAGGAAGATACGTGCAATCTCGATCCGCAAAAGCTGCGGGAATTTCTCGAGAGCCAGTGCGTCCTCGACCAGCAGGGCAGGCTCAGAACCCGCGGTAAGCGCCTGTGCGTTAAGGCCATCGTGCCGGTGCACCTTTACGGGCAGCCGGCGGATATGGATCCCATCCTTGAGCTCGCCGAGCGCTACAGATTAGAGGTGGTAGAGGATGCCTGCCAGGCCCACGGCGCGGCGTACTTTTCCAGGAAGCAGGGACGTTGGCTCAAGGCCGGCAGCATAGGACGCGCGGCAGCCTTCAGCTTCTATCCCGGCAAGAACCTGGGGGCTTGCGGCGAAGCCGGCGCGGTCACCACCAATGACGAAGAGCTGGCACACAAGGTCCGCATGCTGCGTGATCACGGCCAGGAGAAAAAATACTATCACCGGCTGGAGGGCTACAACGGACGGATTGATGCTCTGCAGGCGGGTTTTCTGAGCGTCAAGCTCCCCTGCCTGGAAGAGTGGAACCGCCAGCGGCGCGCCGCCGCCAAGCGGTATGACGACGCTTTTGCCGCGGCGGCCGGCCCTGTGGGAGTGATCCGGGAGGCGTTCAACACCAGCTCTGCCTATCACCTTTACGTGATTTCCGTTTCCGAGCGCGACCGCCTGCGCGAACATCTCGCTTCCATGGACATCGGAACCGGCATTCACTATCCCGTGCCGCTGCACTTGCAAGAGGCTTACAAGAAGCTTGGATACCGGCGCGGAGATTTCCCCGTGACCGAACGCCTTGCTTCCAGAATCCTCTCCCTGCCCATGTTTCCGCAGCTCCGGGTGGAACAGCAGCAGCGCGTGATTAACGCGGTTCTGGATTTCGCCGCGGCTTCCAACGCCATCGGCGAGCCGGACAAGCCAGCCTCGCTTGAGGTGATGCTTACCGGCGCAAGGAAATCGGCATAGAGCCTGGTTCATAACCGGTTCTTTGAAGGGGCATGGCTTTAGCCATGCCGTCAGGAACCAGGAAAAATGTGGGCTTTAGTGTGTGCGTGAGAACTCGCGCACCGCCCCTACGGGGCTCAGAACCTTTCCATTTCGCCTTCCCAGCGCTGAAGCGCTGGGCTAACTTGCACCCCAGGAAACGCAAAAGCGGCGTTTCCTG
>JBEKQR010000546.1:0-2656 GCA_049519515.1 Candidatus Korobacteraceae bacterium | reverse complement strand
CGACGGCTACGGTTTCGAACTCAAGTTCCAACAATCCCGCCAAGACAAGACTATCGTTCCGCCCTCGAAGTCTCCTGTGATTGTTCTGCACTTGCACGGCGCAACGGGCTGGTATCGCACGGAACTGAGCGCCTCGCCGGACCTCGGTTCAGGAGCTGCGAGCGGCTTGGCAAGGGCAATGCGTCTGCGGCAAAAGTTGCTGGGTTTCGCTGGTGCAAGGCGGAAAAGGGCCGCAGGCCAAGGCTGCTGTTGCAGCCGCTGCTGCCGAAGAGTAAAACTGGAGGCGAAAGCCGTACAATCAATTTGTCCAACAGACGCAACCTGCCGGGTCCCAGCAAACGCCGAGGTTGCGTTCGCCGGTGGACAGACACCCGGGACATTTTGTGAGTGAGCTGAAGGTAAATCCTACAGAAAGAAGAACCGACTATGGAAATAGTGAGTTGGGAATCCGCGCAGAAGATCGTTGCTGAAGCGATGCGGAAAGCGACCGCCGATTATCGCCGTCCCATTTGTGTTTCAGTGGTCGATAAATACGGATTTCTGGTGGCTTTTGGCCGCATGGACAGCACGCCCCTGCGCAGTATTGAAATCTCGCGGCGCAAAGCGTACACCGCCGTGCGCATGCTGATGCCGACCGACCAGTTCCTGAAGATGCTTATGGAAAGGAATTTTCAGGCCGGGTACTTCGGCGACGACACCTTGACGGCGCTTCCGGGTGGCAACCCCCTAAAGGACGCCGCCGGGAACATCCTCGGCGCAGTGGGCGTCAGCGGCCTGGCGGCCAGCGAAGACCA
This sequence comes from Candidatus Korobacteraceae bacterium, assembly GCA_049519515.1. Lineage (GTDB taxonomy): Bacteria > Acidobacteriota > Terriglobia > Terriglobales > Acidobacteriaceae > CAWBRT01. The sequence continues at coordinate 1,862 of JBEKQR010000546.1, read as the reverse complement.
GGTCATCACCGAAGCGATGGCCGAGTTGATGAAGGCAGGCAAGGTTTAGGTTATTCTTAAGCATTGCCAAAAACACTTTTTTAGGGGCAAAAACTTTTTTAGGGGCAAAAGATGAACAAGATTGGATTCATAGGTTTGGGAATCATGGGAAAACCCATGAGCAAGAATCTGTTGAAGGCGGGCCACAAGCTGATCGTCTACGATATCGTTCCCGCGGCCGTGCAAGAGGTAGTGAAGGCGGGAGCGGAAGCCGGCATATCGCCCAGCGACGTGGCCTCCAAAACCGATGTCATCATCACCATGCTCCCCAATTCGCCGCAGGTGAAGGAAGTGGCGCTGGGCAAGAACGGCATTATCGAAGGCGTCAAGAAGGGTTCGCTGGTGGTTGACATGAGCTCCATCGCTCCCCTGGTCGCCCGCGAAGTCGGAGCGGAGCTGAAGAAGAAAGGCATCCGCATGCTGGACGCGCCGGTGAGCGGCGGCGAGCCCAAGGCCGTCGACGGCACACTTTCCATCATGGTGGGCGGCGACAAGGCCGATTTCGAGCAGATGCTGCCGCTGTTCAAATGCATGGGATCGTCGGCCGTGCTGACCGGCGCCCTCGGCGCTGGCAACGTCACCAAGCTGGCCAATCAGATCGTGGTCGCCATCAATATCGCCGCCGTTTCGGAAGCCATGGTGCTGGCCACCAAAGCCGGGGTGGATCCCAACCTGGTTTACGAGGCGATCAAGGGTGGCTTGGCCGGCAGCACCGTGCTCAACGCCAAGGCGCCGCTGATGATGGACCGCAAGTTCAATCCCGGTTTCCGCATCAACCTGCACATCAAGGATATGGGCAATATTCTGGAGACCGGCCATTCGGTGGGCGTGCCGCTGCCGCTCTCGGCCGCCGTAATGGAAATCATGCAGGCCCTCAAGGTGGACGGCATGGGCGACTGCGACCACGGGGCCATCGTGCGTTTCTACGAAAAACTGGCCCAGGTGGAAGTGAAGCGGCAATCGTAAACTCTGCCTGCTAGACCGTAGTAATCCCCCGGCGGGCGCGAAGTGCGGCTTGCCGGGGCTTCTTTTTTTCCATCAACAGTCCCCGGATACCTGCGTCAATCCCGAAGTTCTCCACCCCCGGCAAACACAAAAACAACCAAATCCAGGCTAATCGCTACTGATCTCTGGGGCGCTAACCGCCCCGCGAACTGGGGGATTGGTCCCATTTTGGGAATTAAAGTAAAAAAAATAGATTGCGCCGGTTACTTTAGTTATGGACCTATGTTACCGTACTTCTGGTCATGTACTAACGTGCAGGGAAATAGGTTACTTTAGTACATATGAAGAGCGTCTTAATCCAGTTTCCGTGATCTGCGTCCAGGAGTTGGACGGCAGCGGAAGCAAGGCCCGGGCAGGATCTGCCGAAGGTTAGTATCTCTTTGAAAATAAGTCAGTTCTGGCAAGACAAAAATGACCGAAGTTTGGCGCGATAGTTGCCATTCCTCGGGTGATCAGGAGTTGGAATGCGCAAGAAGTGGTGTTGCAGGATAATCGGATGCTTTACCTGCCTGCTTCTGCTGGTTGCTGGGGCGACGAACGCTGCCGCCCAGTCCGGCAGGGCGACGCTTCTGGTCATGGCCAACGTGGTGACATCGACAGCGATTGTGTTCAATGCCGACGGCACGGCGCAGATCATCACCGCAAATGGTCCCGACGGCTTCTCCGTCAGGACCATCCAACTGGCGCTGGTGCCGGGACAGCTCTCCACGCTTGCATCGGGTCCCACGCAGACGTTCACAGCCGGCGCGCTGCTCCCGCCTCAGAGCACACAGACCAACCAGCCGGTGATTGCCACGCCGGTGGCTATACCCAAGTAA
>JBEKQR010000545.1:0-2662 GCA_049519515.1 Candidatus Korobacteraceae bacterium | reverse complement strand
GGACATTACGCGTTTAAAAGAAGTCTTATGAGGGTTTTTCGGAAGGGCTAAGGCGGTTCGGGTCTCCTGGCGTGCTGTCTGTGCGTTTGACGGCTCGGTCGAGTTGATCATTTCTGAGATCGTCGTGCGGCCCGATCCAGATGAGCAGCACCAGGGCTGGCACTGTCGCCACGGTAGTCAGCAGGAAGAACGGCACCCAGCCGAGCTTCTCAGCCAGCACGCCTCCCGAGGATGCCACCAGTGTGCGGCCAACCGCCGCCAGCGAGGAAAGCAGCGCGTACTGGGTCGCGGTGAAGGCGGGCGAACACAGACTGGAGAGATAGCTCACCAAGGCTGACCCTGCCATTGCGCCAGTTACGTTTTCTGCAGTGACACACAGCGCCAGGTAGCCGAGCCGATGCCCGCCTACAGCTTGCAGCACATAGAACAGGTTGCCGGCGGACTGGAGCACCCCGCACAGCAAGAGCGCGCGCCGGAAGCCGAACCGCGCCGTCACCACCCCGCCGATCAGGGCCCCCGCCACGGTCGCAAAGAACCCGACCAGTTTGGAAACGGCGGCGATCTCGTCGAGCGAAAACCCGAGCGAGATGTAAAGCGGCGTTGCCATCACTCCCGCCAGCGCTTCTCCCAGCTTGTAGCCGACAATGAAGATCAGGATGACCAGCCAAAGCGGCCGGCGCATGAAATCGGTGAAGGGGCCCGTCACGGCGGTGGCGAGCACTTGGCGAACTCCCTCCCACCCGCCTGCCCCGGTATGCGCAGTTCCCGCCGGCACAGCCGGGGTCCCCGGCAAGCGCCGTTTTAGCGCTTGCTGGGGTGGTACTTTCGGCTCGGGGCCAAACAGGAACACCAGCATTCCCACGCCGACGAGCGCCGCCATGGTGGCGTAGGCTGCGAACCACCCGGCGCGCGCTGCGATCACCAGTGCGCCCGCTCCGGAAACCAGCATGGCAATCCGGTAGCCGGTTTGGATCATGCCCGCGCCGGGACCCTGCAGCTCCATCTCCAGAATCTCCACGCGCCAGGCATCAATGACGATATCCTGGCTCGCGGATAGAAACGCGACGAGCAGCGACAAGACGCCCATCCGCGTCAGGTTGTGCTGTGGATCGCACGATCCCAGGCTGAGTATTGCGCCGATCAAGAGGATCTGGATCGTGATTCCCCAACCGCGTCGCCGTCCCAACGGCAGCGGTGGCGGCAGGCGATCAATCAGCGGCGACCACAGAAACTTGAACGCGTAGGGCGTGCCGACCAGGGCGAAGGTGCCGATCGCTGCGCGCCGCACGCCGGCTGTCGCAAGCCATGCCGAAAGGGTCGAGTAAGTGAGCAGGAGCGGCAGGCCGCTGGCGAACCCGAGTGCCAGTACCTGCAGCACGCGCCGGTCAGTATAGGCCGCGACCGAGCGCCGCCAGTTGGTTGCGCTGCGCCCATCGGTTGTGCTGGCTATTTCCTTCATCGCAATTTTTGGGCACCCTGCTTCAGCTTCTTGAATGAAGGATGGATTCCGTAATGAAGATTACTGGCCATGCGTTATCGTCGTCCACGTAGTCCAGCCAATTCTGGTTCAACGCTGCCCGCCGTAAGCGGCATTCAATTTTAAGCACAAATTAGAGCTGATTAGGAATTTGTGTGACCGTTTTGTATCTGGGCACGACTTTTAGTCGTGCCGCAGAGCCTCCGAAAGGGATCGGCCGGGTGCCCCACCTTCGCGAGCGCAGCGAGCTAAGGTGGGATTTCAAGGTGGCCCACATTTGCGGAGCCGTAGGCGGAGCTAATGTGGGTTAATATGCATTCGCCGCGCTAGAACTGCCCCATATTTGCCAACTGCAGGCAAATATGGGCCACCCGCCGAATAACAGTAAAGGGTGTTTAAGTCGGTGACCGCAATTCGGACAGACCCGAGCATCTGAAGCTACCTCTTTACCGCATTCGCATGTTTCCATGGTGCGTACACCCTCTTGCTGGTACTACATATTGTCCGCTGAGTTACTTAGCGGAAATACACGAATATAATTTCGGGGTGCTATCGTAACCGGTGTTCCGCTATACGCTTGAAAAGAGTCTATGCTGCAAGGACCTTCAACTTCGTGATCTTATTTATCACCAAGGTGTATTTCCACTGAAGCTCACGAACTTTCTTGCACTCTTCCCATTCTCGTATCCAAACCTTTGGTTTGAACTGTTCTGCCTCTTTGCTCTCGTAATGGCTGGGTAAAAATGGAAGAATGCCAATAATGGTTGCCCGGTATTTTACTTGTTCCCCCTTAATATGCATGTAGCCATACAGCGGGAAGTGGAAGCGGTTCTTGTTGTTTTGGTCTAAGTGCTTCTTGTCAACTCGGAACCTCACTTCCCAATAAAGCTTAGGGTGTCGAGCCAAATGCCGTATGGCTTCTTTTTCAACGCAGGTAAATTTTGGATCAACGCTAAAGAGAATTGCGTCCATGTTCCCTTAACCCTCTCGTGCGGAAGTTCACCGCTCAACTTTCTTTGCCTGCTTTGGAACGTCAATAGGCAATTTCACTAGTACTCTGACTGGCAGGAAATGTACACGTCTCGGCGGGAGAGGGTAGCGCTGGTCTCCAGGCCGGCTGTCGCGGGGGCCTCCTGGCCCGCGCACGTTAACTGCCGGCGTGGACGCCGCCAGGACAGCCGGCCT
>JBEKQR010000544.1:0-2676 GCA_049519515.1 Candidatus Korobacteraceae bacterium | reverse complement strand
GCTCTGGCGATGACGGGCATTTTCACCGGCTGGGTGCCGCCCCACTCTGGCTCCGAGTCCCAGGGCAGGACCATGCGATAGCTCCAGGGGCCGAGCAGATTGAATCCCCACGACCTGAAGCGCCTGTTCGCCTGCAGCCAGATGGTCGCCCGGTTGCCGTACTTGGCCATCACCCGCTTGTCGTAGGTGCCGCCGCGCTCATCTTTGTGGTCATCGCCAGTGATTCCCCAAATTCCGATCATCCAGAAGCCATGTCCATCCGGCGTCACCAACAGCCAATGCTGGCCGATCTTCTCGGTACGCCACTTGCCGGTTGCGCCTTTCGCAGACCGCACCGCCATTAGGCCGCCGTAGCGGTCCACCTGAATGGGACTGATACGAAGGCTGAAGCCCCTGCTAACGCTTTGCTGCGAGTCGCTCACCTGCACCCTGAAGCTGAAATCGCCCGCCTGCGACGGCGTGCCGGATAGTGTCCCATCGTTGCGCAGCGCCAAACCATGCGGTAAGTCTCCGAGGAACTTCCAGCTATACTGCTTTCCGCCGCTGCTGCCACTGGCGGTAAACTTCACATCGTAGCGGACGCCTATCTGTCCCCAGGGCAGCACGGGGTTGCTGGTGGTGATAGCCAGGCCTTGCGCCTCGACCGTCAGCTTAAAGAGTTTGCCCCGGCTCCCAGCAGAGTCCTTCGCCCGCACCGTGAAATAGAAATCCCCTGGAACTTCCGGCACACCCGTCAACGTGCCGTTGCTTTCAAGCCGCATGCCTGGCGGCAACCATCCGTTCTGCAATAACCATTGCTGGCCGCTGCTGCCGAGAGTAGCGCTGTATGCTGCCGATATCCTGGCCCCCGGCAGAGTATCGAAGCTCTGATTCAGACCGGCCGCCTCGCCCCAGACGAACCTTCCGCCGTAATATACGGACGCGGCGAGAACCACGGCCGCAACCGCGGCCTTGGCCAGGATCGAAATTCGAGCAGTCATGCCTCTCCTCTGTATGCGGCTCCAATTGAGCAATTATCGCCCACCGGAAAGCCAACTCCGCCGGAAAACGAACGGTAATCACTATTACCAACGTCACCTTGCGGCATTGCCTGCATTGCAATATAAGCACTCCAGTGCTTAACCGCAATCTTCCTGGCTAAAGGCGTTACGGCCTATTCGATATTCACGCTCTTCCTGACCGCGGCGCTTGGCGCCCTGCTATACATCGCCGTGTGCGTGCTGCTGGAAGGCCGCGCCTTATTGGGCGAGTTCAAGAGCAGCTACAAGCTGCTGGCTGATCCTCAACACGCGGCCGTCTCAACCCCGTGATTGCCGCGCTGCCCGTGCGGAAAGCCTGGGTTAGTCAGGCGGAACGAGCTTGATGGGCAGCAGGATGGATCAGGCGTGACGGAGCCTTTGCGAGTGACCGACCTCCGCCACTTCATGCGCGAATTTGTCGAATTCGCTGATACTGCGTTCATCTTCCATCGACGCCGAAGCCGATTTTGCCGCTGCCGCCATTCGTTTACGGCGCTCGGCATCGCCAACGAGCGTCAGGATCGCCCCCGCGAGCGCGTTCGCATTCTCTGCTGGTACCACTTCGACCCCTGCCGCTTCAGGCGCGACTCCTGGCGGAGCACCTGCCGGGGTACAAACAATCGGCTTCCCAAGCTGCATCGCTTCCAGCACCGACAACGGCAGGCCTTCCCACAGCGAGGAAGAGACAAACACGTCAAAGCTTGCTAGAACGCTGCCGATATCCTGCCGGAACCCCAGCAGCCGCACGTAATCCCTCAACCCCAACTTGTCGGCCAGGCGCTCAAGCGCATCGCGCTCCTCGCCTTCGCCGGCGATCACGAAGCGAACCGACTTGTTCCGGCTCACCACGAGGGCTGCCGCCTCTATCAGGAACCGGTATCCCTTCTGAGCGCTCAGCCTTCCCGTCGAACCTACAAGAATCTGCCCTTCGGGAGCCAGCGACTGCCGCAATGACGCCGTCACTTCCTCATTGACTTTCAGCTTGCCGATCGGGTCGCGGCAGACGCGAACCGGAGCCGCGACAAAGGCGCTGAGTTCGCTTGCCTGTAGCGGATTCACGCAGGCGATGCCCCCGGTGAGCCTGGCGCTCAGGCGACTGAAGAGCGTATTCGGCACCGGGTTCCGCTGGTGCGCAATCACGGGAACCCCCACCAACCGCGCAGCCGCCAAGGTCGCGGGGTGAAAGCTGAACGTGTTGTTCACATGCACCAGGCCGTAGTCGCCCCGGCGTATAAAATCGGCGATACGAAAAGCCAGAGGTATGCTCCGCACAAAATCCAACCACGGGTACAGGACTCTCCAGGCATTCCTCATCCATCCTGGGCAGGCATTCTTCCAGCCCCCAGCGCCACCTCGATCTGCGGCCGGCGGTCTCTGCGCCGGCAGTAAGGTTTGGACGCGGCCGGCAACCGGCACGAAGTACTCGTTGCCCTGGGCCGGATAAATGAAGAGCACATCATGGCTGAACAATGACCGGTCGCAGCCACTCAGGTAGAGTTGCAAGGCGCGCTGCGATCCACCATAGCCGCCGCCGACTTCGACATGCAATAGACGGTTCAAGCAGAGATATCCATTTCACCGGAATTCCTTTTTGAACTCGAAAACGGCACCATTGTACGCCTCTCTCGCTCGCGACATTGGGGAATGTTGTTTATCG
>JBEKQR010000543.1:0-2694 GCA_049519515.1 Candidatus Korobacteraceae bacterium | reverse complement strand
TTGACAATGGCGTGCGGCGTGACCAGGGTTTCGCGCGAAAGTCCGGAGCCGTCGTGCAGCGAGTATTCCTCGGGACGGATGTCGGCCAGCAACAGCCAGTGCCGGATGACGTCCAGTCCGGCGGCTACCGTGCCGCCGTTTCCGCGTTCCCGGCCCAGCAGGCGCAGCATCATTTCGGCGTGCAGGTTCTGGCTGACCTTGTTGATTACCTTAAGGTCCTCCACGATCGGACCTGACTGATAGCTGGCCAAGACGTTGCGAAACAGCGCCGGCGGCGGCGCAACCGGTTCGCTGCCGCCTCCGGCAGGCGCCATGGCGGTGGCGTGAAAGGTGTACAGGCTGGAGAGCTCGGCATGGCGGGCGCGAGGCTGCCCGTAAACAATGATGCCGCGTTTTTCCAGCAGATCGCGCAGCAGCTTGGCGGCAAACTCCGCCGGGTCCTCGATGGCCAGCGCCTCAGTAGCCCCGGGATCGCCAACCGGAATGTTCCCCCAAATGGTGAGATGGTTGGAGCCGGGCTCGCGATTGATCAGGATCTTGCGCGCCCCAATGCCGAACGGCACGGTTAGCACGCGATTGTCGATGCGGTAGTAGTCGGCGAACGGCGTGATGCTGACGTAAGCGCGTTCGCCAATGCGCTCGGCCGGCTGGACGCTGACAAACATTACATTGTCATTGATCGTCAGCGCGGAAACCGGCGCGCCCCATTCCCACAACAGGTCGTCCTGCGACCAGCCCTCGCCATAGCGCTCGAAGACGAAATAGGTATCATCGGCGACCAGGTCGCCGTCCACCACCTTGACCCCCTCCGCCACCAGTTGATCGGCCAGACCTTCCAGCACGCGTATGGGCGGCAATTTGCGCTCGGTGCGCAGGTTGTAAGGCAGGGTCCGCCCGCTCAGGTTGGGGTCGCCGCGCCCTACCATGATCAGGTCGCCGGAAAGGCGGCCATAACGATCCACCCTGCCGGTGCTCTCCAGCGTGGTCTGGAAGCGGTAGTCCGGGCCGATGAGGGCAAGGGTGGCGGCGGTGGTGAACAACTTGGCATTGGAGGCGGGGGTGAACAGCTTGTCGGCATTCAGCGAATACAGCGTCTTGCCGCTTTTGAGATCGACGAACTCGATTCCCCAGGCGGCGCGGGCAGTGTCGGGATCGGCGAGCAGTGCTTCGACCTGCTTCTCAATACTCTGGCGATCGGCGGCGAAAAGCTGCAGAGACAACAGAAGCGTGAGCAAAAATCCGGGAAATTTAACTGCGCGGAACATATCCAGTACTGCCGATTCTACCATTGTTGCTGGCGAGCCCTGCCCCTTAGACCGTTCCGCTTTTCGCACTTACTAGTAACGACAGATGTACTTAACACGAGCCGGGCGGGGATCACGGCAACTTGGGTCCCCAACAACCGCGGTTGCGTCCGTTCGGGCGGAAACGCGACCGTCACACCTTGATGAATGGGTAAGCAGCCGTTTTCCGGGGAGCCCAACTTACATTCCAGCAGAGCAAAAATGGCGCCTGTGGGGACCCCGGCTTTCACCCCACAGGCGCAAACGCGGCGCCTGTGGGGACCCCGGGTTGCGTTTGCTGTGGCGGCAATTACAATCGGCCCATGCGGCAGACCTTTCAATGGAAGCTGGGCGCGCGCGCGTTAGAGCTCGGCCGCCGGACGCTGATCATGGGAGTGGTGAACGTTACGCCTGATTCGTTCTCCGACGGCGGAGAGTTTCTCGATCGGGAAAAAGCGGTTGAGCGCGCCTTGCAATTGCTCGCAGAAGGCGCCGATATTCTGGACCTGGGAGGCGAGTCCACCCGTCCGGGGGCGGCGGTTTTCGCCCCGGCAGGCGCAAAGGGAACAGCGGCAGCAACTCTAGATACTTCTCTTGCACCGGAAACGGCGGCCGTGAGCCCGCAACAAGAACAGGACCGAGTGCTGCCCGTCATTGAGGCCATCAAGCGCGAGCGGCCCGAGGCCGTCGTCTCCATCGATACCTACAAGTCGGGGACCGCCATGGCCGCCCTGCGGGCCGGCGCGGAGATCGTCAACGACGTCAGCGGGTTGATGTGGGACCCGGCGATGGCCGGCGCGCTTGCCGGCGCCGGTTGCGGCATGGTGCTGATGCACACCCGCGGCACCCCCGCAGAATGGAATTCGCTGCCGCCCGAACCGGAGCTGCCGGCGCTGGTCTTGCGCGGATTGGCCAACTCGGCGGGACTGGCGGTGAAGGCGGGGGTAGCGCGCGAGCGCATCGTGCTGGACCCTGGATTCGGCTTCGGCAAACGCTTCGACGAAAACTATCCGTTGCTGGCCCACCTGGAGAGGTTCGCGGATCTGGGCTATCCCCTGCTGGCCGGCGTCTCACGCAAAGGGTTTCTGAGTAGAACCGTCGCCGCCCGCCTGGCCGAGCTCGGCCTCTGGCAGCCTACTCCCGAGAAACCGATCTTGCCCGCCCAGGAGCGTCTCTTCGGAACCCTGGCGGCGGTGGTCGCGGCCGTTCTCAAAGGCGCACACATCGTGCGCGTGCATGATGTGCGCGCGGCAGTCGAGGCCACCGCCGTGGCCGATGCCGTTCTGGCCGCCGGTTCCTGGTAGTTTTGCTTGCGGACTGGAGAGGAACAGGGCAGAATACGCTCACAGTTCTATTCAAGGGAGGATAATTCCATGGCTTGCGCGAAACCAAAAGCCAAGAAGCCGGCAAC
>JBEKQR010000542.1:0-2694 GCA_049519515.1 Candidatus Korobacteraceae bacterium | reverse complement strand
GCAAATCGCCAGGGCAACTTCTTTCAACCGACGGTGCTCGCCGGGATTCCCAAAGGCTCTCCCGCGTATGAGGAGGAGCTGTTCGGGCCGGTGGCTGCCGTATTTCGCGTGAACGGCATGGCCGAGGCGATCCGCGTGGCCAACGACACGCAGTTCGGGCTGGGCGCCTCCGCCTGGACCAATGACCAAGCCGAGCGCGAGACCTTCATCAACGAAATCGAATCTGGACTGGCGTTCATCAACAGCATGGTCGCCTCCGATCCCCGTATTCCTTTTGGCGGAATCAAGCACTCGGGCTACGGAAGAGAGTTAAGCCACCACGGCATTCGCGAATTCGTGAACGTGAAGACGGTTTCAATTCAGGAGCTGGGCGGGAGCGGCAGCCAGATAGAATGAGCGAGGTTGTTTCGAGCGGTTTCGAATTTGTGTGCCTCATTCCAATCTTTGAAAGGGCGGGCCCTCAAGCGCGGCGGGCGTGGACGCCCCCCGGACAGCCGTTCTCTCACCCCATCAAGCCAAAAGCAGGCTTGCTGGGGACCCCGGCCTCCCACCCCAGCAAGCCAAGAGCAGGCTTGCTGGGGACCCCGGTCTGGAGGCCAGCGCTACATTTCAACTGGTTTCCTGCACGAACTCCACCAGGATTCCGCCCGTATGCCTGGGGCGGAGAAAGTTCACGATGAAGTCTCCCGCGCCCTGTACCGGCTGGCTATCGAGCAACGGCATTCCTCTCCCGGCGTAGCTGGCCTGTACCGCCCCGAGGTCGTCCACCGCGAAGGCAATATGATGCAGCACCGGCTTACCCTCCGTATAGTCAGCCAGTTTGCCGCCCTGAGGAACCACCAACTCGACCGGGCTGGAGCCGCTTCCCTTGGCGAATATGCACAGGGCCTTGTACTCGGGCACGTATCCCCGATAATCCTCCTCCAGCCCGATCAGCTTCATGAACTGTGCCGCCGCTTCCTCGCTGGGCATCAGCACGCCCACGTGATGCAATCGGATGCTGCTCATCGCCACCTCCCGGGAACAAGGACCACAGAACAGAAAACCACAGAGTACACAGAGAGCAAGACATTTAAGATTTTTGATTTTCGATTTCAGATTGTACACAGAGAGCAAGACATTTAAGATTTTTGATTTTCGATTTCAGATTTGAAAGACTTGGCAGCCTGTTCTAACTGTCCAATCCGCAAATCTGAAATCAACAATTACAAACCAAAAATCAAAAATGAAGAACCTCTGCGTCCTCTGTGAACTCTGCGGTTATCTTTACCGCTAGCACAACTCGAACAACACTGCCAGCCCCTGGCCGCCGCCGATGCACAGGGTAGCCATGCCATAGCGAACCTTCCGACGCGCCATTTCGTTCATCAGCTTGATGGCGATGACGCAGCCGCTTGCCCCAATCGGATGTCCCAGGGCGATTGCTCCGCCATTTACGTTGACCTTGGCCGGGTCCATTCCCAGTTCGTTGATGCAAGCCAGGGATTGGGCGGCAAATGCTTCGTTGAGTTCGACGAGCCCTATGTCCTCCAGCTTGATGCCGGTCTTCGCCAGCAGCTTCCTGACGGCCGGGATGGGACCGACTCCCATGATCTCCGGAGCCACGCCCGCAACCGCCGAACCGAGGAAGCGAGCCAGCGGCTTCAAACCGAGCGTTGCCGCCTTTTCCGCGGTCATGACGACCACCGCGGCGGAGCCATCGTTGATTCCCGAAGAATTGCCGGCGGTCACGGTGCCGTCTTTCTTGAATGCGGGACGGAGCTTTGTCAGGGCTTCCAGAGTCGTCTTTGGCCGGGGGTATTCGTCGGTGTCGAACACCCGCTCTTCGGTCTTGCTCACTTTCACCTTGACCGGGATGATCTGGCTCTTGAAAACGCCATCGGCGACGGCCCGGCCCGCCTTCTGCTGGCTCTGAAAGGCAAACTGGTCCTGCACTTCACGGCAGACGTTGTATTTGGCGGCCACGTTCTCGGCCGTAATGCCCATATGGTCCCGGGTGAACGGGTCGCTCAGCGCCGTGACCAGTCCATCTTCGAATTCACCATGGCCCATGCGGTAGCCCCAGCGCGCGTTGCGGACGTAGTACGGCGTGTTGCTCATGCTTTCAACGCCGCCCGCCACCACGATGCCCGCGTCATCGTTATTGATCTCCATGGCGGCGGTCACGATCGCCTGCAGCCCTGAAGAGCAGAGACGGTTCACGGTGATGGCAGTGGATTCGACCGGAAGCCCCGCCTTCAGCGACGCGGTGCGCGCTATGAAGGCGTCCTCCGCCACCTGCCCCACGCAGCCCATAACGACTTCATCGACCTGCTGCGCCGCGATCCCGGAGCGCTTTACCGCCTCCCGTATGGCGATGGCGCCGAGATCGCTCGCCTTGATATCCTTGAGCGCGCCGCCGAAGTTGCCAATCGCGGTGCGAGCGCCGGAAACGATCACTACGTCCTTCATAAAACCTCCTCGACCTGTTCTGAACATAATATGCAGCGCGGCTCCCCAGGTCACCCGGCAGATGCCGCTGCTGCTGCCGGGGTGGCAAGGGCCGGCGGCTCCGCCCAATCATCCAGCCGGGGTTGCGCTTGCCAGGGTTGAAATCGCTCGTCATTGTAATGCTCAGGCGTGGATGTGCAACATCAAAACTGACAAAACCCTCATCCCGGGCAGAAATGGGGACATTTCTATTTTATTCCGGGC
>JBEKQR010000541.1:0-2712 GCA_049519515.1 Candidatus Korobacteraceae bacterium | reverse complement strand
CTGCGTGGTCATTGTCCGCACCTCGTTCAGCACGCTGGTCCACTGCATGGCATTCAGCTTGCGAAGGTACGGAATCAATTCGGCAATGAACTCGTCAGCCTGCAATTGCCGGATTTGCTCCTCCAGCCGCGGTTCGCCATGGTGCAGCAAATCGCAGATGGTGACGTTGAGCGCGTCCGCCAGCCGCTGCAGCGAGGAAAGCGTGGGACAGGCTTTTTCGTTTTCGATCTTCGAAATATAGGTACGTGGGACGTTCATACGTTGTGCCAACTGCCGCTGGCTCAGCCCGCCGCGGATGCGCAATGCGCGAATGGCGCTGGCAACCGGCAACTGCTTGGCGCTGCCTTCCGCAGCTTCCACCGGCTGCGGAACGGGCGAAAGCGCGACCGGCTCCAGTTCTTCATCGAAGGGGGTTTTGCACTTGCGGCAGAGATTGCTGCTGGTCCGGAACTGCACTAGTTGGCAGAAGTCGCAACGCAGGACTTCCCTGGAGTCAACCGGCGCAAGAAGCGTGGCCATGAGTTGTGACGGAGCTGCCAGAGCGGGAGCACCGCGTGCGTGAACAGCCACCAGCTCTTCGCCCAGCCCGGCGGGCCGCGGCATCGAGCAACTGGCCGTCCCGGTTATCAGCCTGATCCGAATCAAGCTGGTAACCTTGCACTGGCCGTAATTTGCAGCAACGGCTTTGCCAATGTCAAGATGTTTTTTCTGTAATTTCGGCAGGAAAGCGGAAGTAAAACCATCAGCACGGACAAAATCAGGTGAAATCCGGGAGAATATGGGGATGAATCGCGAAACGACATGGGGTTTACTAACTGTATTCGGGCGCGTGTTGAAAAGACAATAAGTTACGGATTCTTTGATGGGCTAGAAGGGCGAGAAAGGTGAGAAGTGCAGTCTGCTAGCACAAAATAACCCAAAATTTTGGGCATTCCATTTCAGATTTCCGGGTCATCTGGACGCCGAATATGCGAATCGGACAAAAGCGGCCCATGAGCGTGTATCTGCAAATTGACAGGCGTAAGAATTGACATGCGTCAAAATGGGGTTACCCTCTAAGCATGATGATAGGAAACGTGATTAAGGAAATTGGTGGCACCATCAGTCCTGGAGTGCCGGGGGCAGAGCTAATTCGAGAATGGGTGAATCAGCAGAAGCTAAACATTGCTCCTCAAACCACCTTGGAAACGGACGGCGAAAAGTTCAAGATTATCTACCGAGACACCTGGACTCCCGAGGCCCTGAAACACTCTTTCTCGTTGGTGGTTAAGAAAGTCAGTAACCTTGAAGCAGACAGAATGCGTCGTCCCAAAGTCGAACCCAAGATTGAATGGTCCGAATGACCCTTGGAAAACGGTACTTTTGCCCCCACCCTACTGCAAAATCCCCGCTATAGGGTCCAGCCCGAATTTTCACGAGGCCGTCAGCGGGCCTCTAAACGCGATTGTGTGCCTTTCTGGACGAGCATTTCCGTAATTGCAAGTATAGGCGCGATCATTTGACAACGGCAAAAAGCGGGTTACCATTTGGGCTATGAAGACGATCTCAGTGCACGGCATACTAGACAAAAGCTCTGAAAGTCCTCAACGCGAAGGTCACAAAGTTCGCGTTGATCTCGACGTAGGTGAGGACGAGACGATCATTAGCCACACGCTTTACAGCGGTCCGCGTGGTTGGCCTCCGAACGGCGACTACAAGCTGACCTTCTCCTATCGTGGCCAGCGGTACGAGGCGAATGTGCACTTTGAGGGCAAAACGTGGCAGGAGGCCCTCTTCGGCGCGGTCTAGCCGGCGGCGCGTCAGCGGGCTTCTAAACGCGATTAGCGGGCATATTAAGATCGGCGTATCCCAGCAACCCCGTCCCCGTATAAGTCAAATGCGTGCGATTGCGGGGCTTCCTGGTAAAAGAAAATCCCGGATTGACCCGTGCCTTGAATGAGAGTTGTGAGCGTTTGATTGCTTTCGGGTAATCATCCGCGATAAAGTCTTTAAAATCATGACACGAGAAGACACCTGGAAATTACTAACTGAGTACACGCAGTCGGAAAGCTTGCGCAAACATGCCTTGGCGGTGGAGGCCTGCATGCGCGCCTACGCCCGCAAGTACGGCGAGGACGAGGAGAAATGGGCCATCACCGGGCTGATCCACGACTTCGACTACGAACAGCATCCCACCATGGAAGAGCACCCGTTCGTGGGGGCCAAGCTGCTTGCCGAACGCGGTTATCCGGAGGAGATCAGTCGCGCCGTGCTCTCGCATGCCCATTACAGCGGCGTGCCGCGCCAGTCCAACATGGAGAAGGCGCTGTTTGCCTGCGACGAGCTGGCCGGCTTTATTACCGCCGTGGCCATGGTCAAGCCCGGCAAGTCGCTGGCCGAGGTGGACGCCAAGAGCGTGCGCAAAAAGATGAAAGACAAGGCCTTCGCCCGCGCCGTCAACCGCGACGATATCGTCAACGGCGCCGCCGAGCTGGGCGTCGAGCTGGACGAGCACATCAGCTTATGCATCGAGGCCATGAAGACCATCGCCGCAGAGCTGGGATTGGCAGGGAAATAGGGCCCGCAGGCCGCGAAGTGCGCGCTCTTCTCGGTCTTAGAATCTGTCCAAGAACTGTGAATTGCTAGGTGGAAGCCCACGCCTTTAGGCGTGGGAAGCAAAGCTCAATAACAAAACGCCTTTAGGCGCTGTGGATACATCGGCACGGCGGCTAA